>CALCBO010000050.1 GCA_937897245.1 uncultured Caryophanales bacterium
CAGATTATGAAAAGCAAATTTGTAGGTATTGCTAAAGTTGGAGAAAAAGGACAAATAGTAATTCCAAAAGAAGCAAGAGATATGTTTGATATTAAACCAGGCGATTCAGTTGTTGTTTTGTGTGACAAAAAGAAAGGTATGGCTATTGTTAAGTCTGAAGTATTGGAAGATACTATGGATAAAATAATACCAGCTGATGGTAAATAGTTATGAGTAAAAGAAAGAACTATTTAGATAACATAAGATGGATCACTTTGTGTGTTGTAATTTTATATCATGTATTTTATATTTTTAATTCTAGTGATGTAATATCAAATATTGGAGTAAAAGGAATAAAAGAACTTGATGCTATATGTGTATTTACATATCCATGGCTCATGTGTTTATTGTTTGTAGTATCGGGTGTTTCAACAAAATATTCTTTAAAAAATAAAAGTAACAAAGAATTTATTAAAGATAGAGCCAAAAAAATACTAGTTCCAAGTATTGTAGGTATATTTGCATATGGTTGGATAAGTGGATGGACAACAAATTATTATGGCGATATATTTGCAGGTAATGGAAATATGATTCCAGGTCCTATAAAATATTTAATATTTTCATTAATTGGAACTGGACCATTATGGTATGCTCATGTATTATTTATAGCATCACTATTAATTGGTTTAATCAGAAAAATTGATAAAAAACAAAGATTAGATAACCTATTTAACAAAATTAATTTACCAATATTATTCTTATTATTTTTAGTAGTATGGGGTTCTTCATTTATATTAAATACACCAGTTGTTACAGTATATAGATGGGGAATATATTTATTGATGTTTATACTAGGTTACTATGTGTTTTCAAACGATAAGATTATTGAAAATTTAGAAAAAATATCAATCCCACTAGGAATAATAACAGTTATTTTTGGAATTGTTTTCACAATTAAAAATTATGGAGTTAATTTTGGCTCAAATGAATTCTTAACTAGTATATTTACTAATGTTTATATATGGTTAGTAATATTATCGGCATTTGGTATTAGTAAAAAGTATTTAGATATAAAAAATAAATTCACTGACTATATGAATAAAAACAATTTTTGTTTTTATGTATTACACTATACTATACAAATTATTATAGCATTTATTTTAGGAGAATATATCAAGTTACCTTACTTTATACTAAATTATATAATATTATTGATTGGAACAATTATTCTTTTACCAATAATTACTGAAATATTAAAAAGAATACCTATAATAAACAAGTTATTATTAGGAACAAAAAATAAATAATAAGATGTGTACAATATTTTGGTATTCAGAACAAAAAAGTAATAGAAATTTTAAAATTCTATTGCTTTTTATTTTATTATCATATATAATAACAAGTGTTAGGTAACAAATGTTACGGAAAGGAGAAATATATGCCTAAACAAACACAAACATCAAGAGAAGATGTTATAAATGCAGGATTAAAGATAATAAGAGAAAATGGAATTGACGAAGTCAATGCAAGAGCAATTGCTAAAATTTTAAATACATCTGTACATCCAATATTTCATCATTTTAAGAATATGGATGAACTAAAAGGAGTTTTATTTGATGAAGCATTAGATATCTATAAAAGTTATGTGCAGAAAGAGAATAATCCAAATTATACTTATAGAGCAATAGGCATAAGTTATATACAATTTGCAAAAGAACAGCCGAATTTGTTTAAATTGATATTTATGAACGAAACAGAAATGACATTAAATAATTTTATAACACAGGATAAAGTATACAAGTATATAGAAAATGTGATTTCAAATGAAACCAAAATGAATAAGGAAACAATTTTATCATTTCATCAAAAAATGTGGTTTTTTACACACGGAATTGCAACATTAGTTGCAAACAAAACTTGCAGTTTGACAGATAAAGAAATTAATGAATTTTTAATACAAGAATTTTATGCTTTACTAAAGTTGGAAGATTTCAAGAAAACTGAAGAGTGGAAAAACATTGAAAAGTATTTAGAAGATGAAAATTAAAAAGTAAATATTATTAAAAAAAAGAAGGGAGAAATTTAAGTTATGGGAAATATATTTGGATTAGGTATTAGTTTAGGAAGTGCAATTATTATTCTAATTGTATTATATTTTGTAATTAAGTGGGCTGTAAAAAACGGAATAAAAGATGCTTATGAGGATATAACAGGAAAAGAAATTTATGAAGATAAGAAAAACAAGGAACTTGCAGAAGATATAAAAAATGGATTTCATGAAGTTAAAACAGAATTACAAAATAAAAAGTAAGGTAGTAATGTTTATGAAAGCAAGAGTATTAAAGAATTTAAGAAAATGGTTTGCGTTAATATGTGCAATACTTTTATATTATATCATTCACGAAGGTAGTCATGTGATAGTTGCATTACTGTATGGAGTATTTGAAGAAGTAAAAATATTAGGATTAGGTGTTCAAGTAGTTGCAAATGATGAAGTATTGACTGATTTTCAGATTGGAATATTTTGTATAGTTGGTAGTATAAGCACATTGTTAGTAGGATATTTGTTAGTTTTATTAAGTAAAAGAATAGCCAAAAGAAAAAATAAAGTTTTTAAAGCAATTTGCTATTATACAACACTTGCTTTTCTATTGATAGATCCATTATATTTGACGATTATATATAAATTCGTAGGTGGAGGGGATATGAATGGTATTCTGTTATTTGGTGTATCAGAAATAATAGTACAATTCATATTTGGAATCATTGCAGTAATGAATATTTTACTGATTATTAAAAAGATATATCCAGTTTATAAAAATAGTTTTAGTGAGTAATAGATAATTATTTAAAAAAATGGAGGAATAAAAATGGAGAATAAAATATGTCAAAGTTGTGGTATGCCTTTAACCACAGAAGAATTAGGCACAAATAAAGATGGAAGTATAAACAATGATTATTGTAAATATTGCTATAAAGATGGCGATTTTATAGATAAAGTTTCAATGGAAGAATATATTGAAATGTGTTCTCAGTATGGATCACAGGCAGGGATGACTAACGAAGAGATGAAAGATTATTGTACAAAGTTATTTCCTACTTTAAAAAGATGGGAAAACAATAATTTATAGGAGGCAATATAAGTGTGGAAATTCATAAAATAAAAATGTATAGTAATGCTCTAAAGAAAGATATGAATATTGCTATATATGTTCCTGAAAACTACAAAGATGTCAATTTACCAGTATTATATTTCTTACATGGGAGAAGTGGAAATGAAGAAATATTAGAACAACTAAAAATAAATATAATAGCTTCAAAGCTAATAAAAGTGAAAATGATTAAGCCTATGATTATAGTATGTCCTAACATAGATAATAGCAGGGGAATTAACTCATCTAATGAATATAAAGAGATTCAAGGAAAATATGGAATTGTTAATTTAGGGTTATATGAAGATTATTTAATTAATGAAGTTATTCCTTATATTGATAAAAATTATAAGACAATTTCTAATAGAGAAAAGAGATATATTGGTGGAATATCATCTGGAGGATATATTGCATTACATAATGGATTAAGACATCAAGATTTATTTTCAAAAATTGGAGGACATATGCCAGCAATAGATTTAAGCTATTCAGATGAAGATGAATGTTATTTTGAAGATGAAGAAATGTGGAATAAATATGATCCAATTACTATTGCCATAAATGATGAAGTAAAAGATATAAAAATATATTTAGATGATGGTAATGAAGACGAAGGAAAATTTTATTTGGCTTGTGAAAAATTATATAAAATACTAAAATTGGAAAATGTTAATATTGAATATAATTTATTCGAAGGACATCACAATGCAGAATATATTTTATCTAATTTAGATAAATATTTAAAATTTTATAATTCATAAAAGATGTTCAGATTATTTGGAGATTTCGTAAAAAAAGTTATTAGGAGAGCAATGTAATGAAAACGGAAAGAATAAAAATAAATGATATTCCTTCAATAATATGGGGAGAAAAAAGTAATAAAGTTTTTATAGCAGTTCATGGAAATATGTCTAATAAAGAAGATGAAGTAATTAAAATATTAGCAGAAAAAGTTGTAGAAAAAGGTTATCAATTATTAAGTTTTGATTTACCAGAACATGGAGAAAGAAAAGACCATCGAGAATATTTATGCAAAGTCCAAAACTGTGTAAATGACCTAAAGCAAATTATAGAATATGCAAAAACAAATTATGATGAAATAAATTTATGGGCTTGTAGTATGGGAGCATATTTTAGCTTATTAGCCTACAAAGATGAAAGTATAAGAAATAGCTTATTCTTATCTCCAGTTGTGAATATGAAGATAATTATAGATAATATGATGTTGTGGAGCAATACAACTGAAAAAGAGTTAGAAGAAAAACAAGAAATAAAAACAGATTTTGGACAAACATTATACTGGGATTACTATCAATATGTAAAAGAAAACTCAATAGTTCAATGGAATATAAAAACTCACATTTTATATGGAAATAAAGACAATATGCAAGAACAAAATATAATAAAAGTTTTTTCTAATAAATTTAATTGTGAATTATCTATATTAGAAAATGGAGAGCATTATTTCCATACAGAAGAACAATTAAAGTATTATAAAAAGTGGCTTGATAAAGCAATTAGTTAAATTGATTTTTTCACTCTAATGTGATAATATAATAAAAAAATATTTAAGGAGGTATTTTTTGAGAAAATTTAATATAGGTGTATTG
>CALCBO010000051.1 GCA_937897245.1 uncultured Caryophanales bacterium
TCCGGTTTGTTTGTGCGGCAAAGAATATAGTCAATGCTCACATTGTAAAACTCTGCCAACCGCATAAGTGTTTCTGTGGGAGGCACTCGCTCTCCGTTCTCAAACTTAGAAAGCAACGCTTGTTCTATCCCTGTCTGCATTTGCAAGGATACTTGCGTATATCCTCTGCTTTTCCGCAGCTCCTTAAGCCTGTTCCGCATACCATCACCCAATGACATTATGTCATATTTCCGCTTGACAATTATGACCACTTGTCATATTATGTGTTTGGGTTAATACGCCTTACTATTTACAGAGAGGTAATAATTATGAAATATTGTTCCCGATGCGGCACGCAGTTAGTTGATGAGGCTGTTGTTTGTACCGGTTGCGGTTGTCCCGTTGCAAGTACCTATGTGGCTGTTAATGCCGTTCCATCTCCTGTTGCCACGGCCACCGACTATAACGAAAGCGGTCTATCTATAGCCGCAAAAATCTTTATGATTATTGGTATACACCAATATATCAATATTTTAAAGAAGAAGACTATATTATTTCTTTAGCTTCTAAAGAATTCACATCTATGATTAAACATCCTTATTTGATCTTTATTGATTTCATTATTGTAAAGAATGGCAAACCTACAAGAAACGCTATGTTAATAAAAAAAGCTAGAGGTCAAATGTTAAATCAAATGATTATAAATAAAACAGTAGATTTGGATGATTTAAAAAAATTATCATTTGATGGTTTTCAATACAACGAAGAACAATCTCATAAAAATATCTTTGTATACATAAAAACAGTCGAGTAATTCGACTGTTATTTCTTTAGTAAATCTTTTAAATAAGTATATTGCATACCTTCTTGTAAAGGATTACTGTCTCCACCAAGACAATCTAATAACGTATAAGCAAACTGAAGAGTAGCAGCTGGACCTCTACCTGTAACTATATTGTCACCTACTTCTACTAACGAATCAGTAAATATTCCTGAAGGAATCTGTTTTTCAAAACCTGGATAACATGTAAATTTCTTTCCTGAAACAACATTTGCGGTTTGTAAAGAAATAGGTCCAGCACAAATAGCACCAATCCATTTCTTTTTATCATTCATTTCTTTTAATAAACGAATAACTCTCTCATCAGATTGTAAATGAGTAGCTCCAGGAAGTCCACCTGGTAAAATAACCATATCAAAATCCTTATTACAATCATCAAACAATTCATTCATTTTTACTACTATTCCATGGCTACTAGTTACTTCCAAACTATCCATTCCTATCATAACACAAGGAATCTTAGCACGAGCAAACACATCAACAACTGTTAAAGCTTCAATAGTTTCAAAACCATCTTTAAATAATACTGCAACTTTCATATTCTTTACCAATCTATAATTTCCTTTCTCTTATTTACATCATTTAATGCATTAATGAATTCCTGAAGCTTGATCATTTTCACTTCAGTTTTATCTTTATTTCGATAACATGCCTTATTTTCATTTTCTAATAATGCAAACGGTACTTTATTATATGTAACTCTAGCATTTACAATTTCATATGTTTTTGTTTCACCCACTGTTTTTTCAATAATATCTCCTGTTAATAAACAGCTATACGCATAATGAGTCATAACCTGTTTAGATTTATCAGTTAATACTTCCTCACCATTTGGACCTTTTAATTGAATATATTTAGTAAATGTCTGATTTTGACTTATTGTATATTCATTTATCTTTTCACCTTTTTTTACAACAACTTGACAAGCTGTATAATCTGATGAAGATTTATCTTTAGATATAGCATCTATATATTCACTTTTTATAATAACATTTTCTGCAACTAATGTTATTTTACTTGGTTGTTCTTTTTCAGATTGTTTGACTTCTTCTCTAGGAATCAAAAATACTCCTACAATTACAATGATTAAAACCATTATACCGATAATAGAATATTGTGCTTTTCTGGTCGAGTTTGCAATTTTCTTAGGCATATTATAACCCCCTTTTCTAATATTCTAACATGATTGTTCGTTTTTTACAAACTACACATTTATTTAATAATGTGATATGATTATAAAGTGGAGGTGATAGAATTGGAAATTAAAAAGGATAAAACCTTGGCATATATTACTTATGCAATTGTATTATCATTTGTAATGTTCAATCTAAAATTCGTTTTTAACACATGTAAAGATATCATTGCTTTAGCAACACCTTTTTATATAGCAATTGTTATCGCTTTTATATTAAATATTCCAATGAAAAAAATAGAGAAAATACTATCAAAAAAAATAGATAAAAAAAACTTACTGAGAGGTATCTCATTAGCTTTAACTCTCATTCTAGCATTAGCTTTAATAATACTTTTTTCTTCATTTATTATCCCTAAAATTCTTGATAGTATAGCAACTATTTTTACCAACCTTGTTGATTATATTTCTAGTCTTGTCACTATTATTAATAAATTATTAGAACATTTACCAATAGATTTCACCTTTAATTTAAGTGCTATTGAAGAAATGATTCAAAAAAACTTTGATATTAATAATTTTATTGTTGAAGGTACAAACATCTTAAGTGAAACAGGAATAAATATCATTTTTAAATCTATTGGTATAGTTGGTACTTTTATTAATAGTGTTACTGCATTTATGATGGGACTATATTTACTTGCAAATAAAGAAACTCATAT
>CALCBO010000052.1 GCA_937897245.1 uncultured Caryophanales bacterium
AGGTCAACACCCAGGGGGTATTATTGTTATTCCTGGTGATATGGATGTATATGATTTCACTCCAATTCAATACCCTGCAGATGATCAAACGGTTGCATGGAAAACAACTCACTTTGATTTCCATAAGATTCATGATAATGTATTAAAATTAGACTTGTTAGGTCATGTTGATCCTACTGCTTTAAAGATGTTATCTGACTTAACTGGTATAGACGCAAAAACCGTTCCTTTGACAGATAAAAAAGTAATTTCATTATTTAATTCAAGAGATGCTTTAGGATGCCATAGTAATTATTTAGGTGAACAAACTGGTGCTCTAGGTGTTCCAGAATTTGGAACTCCATTTACTATTAAATTAGTAGAAGATACTAGACCTACTACTTTTGGTGAATTAATAAAAATATCTGGACTTTCTCATGGTACTGATGTATGGCTTGGTAATGCTCAAGAATTAATTGCGAATAATATAGTACCTTTTAAAGATACTATTGGATGTCGTGATGATATTATGGTTTATTTAATGTATCATGGAGTAAAACCAATAAAAGCATTTAAAATAATGGAGTTTGTTCGTAAAGGTAGAGCTAGTAAAGAACCAGATGCCTGGAAAGAACATGTAGAAACTATGAAAGAAGCTAATATTCCTGAATGGTTTATAGGTTCATGTCAGAAAATTAAGTATATGTTTCCGAAAGCACATGCGGCAGCTTATGTAATTTCAGCTTTTAGAATAGCTTGGTATAAAGTACACATGCCAGTATATTTCTATGCTTCATGGCTTTCATCAAAAGCTACTGATGTTGATGTTGAAAGTATGATTAGTGGTTATCAAACAATAAAATCAAGAATAGAAGATATTCAAGAGAAAGGGTATGAAGCTACTAATAAAGAAAATGGACAAGCTGAAAGTCTAAAAGTAGCTTTAGAAGCAACTGCTAGAGGAATTAAGTTTTTACCAGTTGATTTATATGAAAGTGATGCAACAGTTTGGATTAGTAAGAATGATACTGAGATTTATCCACCATTTAATGCGATAGATGGACTTGGAGATACAGTTGCGAAGAATATTGTAGCTGAAAGAGAAAAAGGTAAATTCTTAAGTATAGAAGATGTTCAAAAGAGAGCAAAAGTATCACAAACATTAATAGATAAAATGAAAGAGATGGGAATCTTAGGAGATTTACCAGATTCGAATCAATTATCATTATTTTAGGAGAGTATATGAAAATAAAAAGAGGAAATAAAGAATTAGAAATAAAAACTATTTTAGATGATGGAGAAGAGGCAACTATTTTTCATCATTTTAAAGGAAAAGAATATAAAATAGTATCAATAGGATATGATGCTGATAATATGGATAAAGTTGTAATATATCAGGCTTTATATGATGATCATAAAGTTTGGGTTAGAGAATATAATGATTTTTTCTCAAAGACAGATAAGAAGAAATATCCTGATATTAAGCAAGAATATCGTTTTGAAATAAAAGAATAGAAATATTCTTTTTTCTTTGATATAATTTAGGTAGGAGGAGTGAGAATGAAAAAAAAAGTTTTTTTAATCATGCTTTTAGTACTTGGAGTTTTATGGATGCCAGTATTGGCAAAAGAAAAAGATAGCGATTTCTTTTATGCTAATGATAATCTAACTATTGATAAGAAAATCGCAGGTACATCATTTCTTGCAGGAAATAATGTTGAAGTAACATCTTCTGCAGAAATTGATGGAATGAATTTTGTTGCGGGAAATAATATTTCAGTAGCGAGTAAACAAGATTATTTATTTACAGCAGGTAATAGCCTAAATTTAGAAGGGGTAGAAGTAAAAGATGCTTTCTTAGCTGGTTCAAAAATTAATATT
Organism: uncultured Caryophanales bacterium; assembly: GCA_937897245.1. Next base: position 1,861 of record CALCBO010000052.1, read on the forward strand.
CAACAAAGTAAAATTCGTGATTTATATGCAGCAGCTGGAACTATTAGAATTGATTCTGATATTAAACGAAATGCTTATCTAGGTGGAGATGAAGTTACAATCAATTCAAAAATTGGTGGAGATGTAAAGATTGCAGCTGATAAGATTGAAATTGGAGAAGAAGCAATTATTGAAGGTGAATTAAAAATACCTGATAGTGCAGATGTATCAATTGCGAATAAAGGAAATATTAATAAGATTACTACTTATAAATCTAATAGTAGTGATGAGGATAATAATATAGTAGATGTTATTAAAGGAAAAGTAATGTCTTTCTTATCAGTTATGATTATAGCTTTAATATTAATGGCAATGAACCTTAAAGTATTTAGATATATTAGTAAAATAAAGAAAGATTCTTCAACTATTGTGAAAACTGCTTTAACAGGATTTGGATTCTTAGTGTTAACACCAATTATATGTATTATATTATTATGTACAGTTTTAGGAATACCACTTAGTATCATAACTATTATGTTATATGGAATTATGATTTATTTATCGGCTATTCCAACAGCTTATTTCTTTGGTAGTTGGATATTAAAAGATAAAATAGTTAATGAATATTTATTATTAATAATTTCTATGTTAGTACTTAATTTATTAACATTTATTCCAGTTATAGGTGGATTAGTTACATTTATTTCACTAATTATGGGACTAGGAATATATTTAACATTAATATTACAATTTTCACATAAGATGAGAAAGTAGATTAAATAGGACTTTTTAGTTCTATTTTTTTTGTAAAACAATGTGTCAAATAATAATTTTTTGATTATAAAATTGACCTAAGAGATTACCCATTATATAATAAAAATAGAAAGGTAGAAAAAATATGAGAAGAAGAAATAAAAAGAAGTTTTATGGAACAATGCTTGCAGGATTATTACTGTTAATTGGTTTAGGATATGCATATTTAAGTAGTAATTTAC
>CALCBO010000053.1 GCA_937897245.1 uncultured Caryophanales bacterium
GTAAAGTAGTTAGTGATTATCAAGATGCTAATATGGGTGGAGGATTTATTGGTTTTACTAATGATGATAAGTTTATTTTAGGTAATATGAGTAAAGAAAAAGCTATTGAAATGGGATATAGAGATGCGATAGAGTTTGGCCCTTATTTAATAGTAAATGGAAAAAGAAGCTTTATTAAAGGTAATGGGGGTTGGGGAGTAGCTCCTAGAAGTGCAATTGGACAAAGAAAAGATGGAATTGTTTTGTTTTTAGTTATTAATGGTAGATTAGCTAGTAGTATTGGAGCAGATATGGTTGATTTATGTGATGTAATGGAAAGATATGGAGCTTATAATGCGGCTAATTTAGATGGAGGTTCTTCTTCAGAATTAGTAATTAATAATAAAATTATAAATACACCGGTAGCTGGTGGAGAAAATGGACTTAGAAATATACCTACTTTTTGGGTAGTACAGTAATTATCATTTTTATAGTTTAGGAGTAAGATATGAAAAAGGGTAGATTTATTAAAAACCATATATTAAAAGAGAGTTTTGAACTTTCTTTTTTCTTTTTTTGAAAAATAGTATGTGATAACTTGTTTTTATTCTTTTCTTTTGATATACTGAGTTAGGTAAGGTGGGAACATTTTATGGCTAATAAGAAAAAGAAAAAAAATAAGAAAAAGAAACCTCATCATATAGGTAAACATGAGTTTATATTTAATTTTGTAAGTTTAGTTATTGTTATATGTATAGGGGTATATTTTGGAGCTAGAAGTTTATACTATTATAGTAAGCAAAATATGAATAATAAAGAATCTGCTCAAACCCTTAATGGTTTTATTATGCAAAATAATGCAGTAGTAACAGATAACAGTGATGGATTTCATCAAGATAGTGATGGTTATTATTTTAAAGGGAATGTTACTAATAATTATTTAACAATTGGTAATATTATGTATAGAGTAATTAGAATAAATAATGATAATACAGTTAAAATTGTACCTCAAAACTATGTATCTTCTTTTATGTGGGGAGATAGTAAAGATTATCAAACTTCTAATATTAGAACTTGGTTAGAAAAAAGTGATGATCCTGTATCAGGTGTTTATTATAATACTTTACCAAAAGTAGATAAATATTTTGTTAAAACTACATATCATGAAGATGTATTAAAAGATGATAAGATAAAGTCATCTAAAAAAGAATATAAAGATTATGTATCATTACTTGGAATAAAAGATTATGTACAAGCTAATGGTAAAAGTAGTTATTTAAATAATGGACAATTATTCTATTTATTAGGTCATAGTGAAGATGGAGAAAATCTATATGTAGAAGATGATGGAAGTATTCAGACTTGTGATAGTTTAGATGGTTATGGTATTAGACCAGTATTAACTTTAAAAAAGAATCTAGCTATTAATGGTGGGGATGGTACTGAAAAATCACCATATTCACTTAAATTAGATGGAGAAAAATTATATGTTAATCAATATGTAAAAATAGGAGAAGATATCTGGGTTATTTATGAGGATAAGAATGATATATTAAGATTATATCCAACTACATATATACAAGATAATGGAGTAGAAGTTATTAGGAATTATAGTAATACTAATAGTATTTTTGATGTTACAGATAAGGCAAATATTGCATTTTTCTTAAATATGGTGTATTATAATACTTTGAGTTATCGGGATTTTTTAGTTGATAATGATTATTACATTGGGGAAGTTAGTGATGATTTAGGTTATAATTATCAAAATATTTATAATAATAAAGTTACTTGTAAAGTAGGGTTATTTAATATTTTTGATTATAATCCAAGTCCAGTATTTAGTGATTATTTTTATATAAATACTACTTCTTTAGTAGGAAGTATGCAATATAATAGGTATTCTAATGGATTGTTAGAAGAAGCTGATGTTCGTGATGAAAAGCATATTGTACCTGTTATTTCTATTTTACGTAGTAGTATTAAGAGTGGTACTGGAGCATTAAATGATCCATATGTAGTGGGGTGATATTAGTGAAGACCGTAAAGAAAAAGGTTAGATTAAGACGATTTAGTAAGATTACTATTCTAATATTATTATTAGATATTATTGTTATTGATGGTTTATTTGTGATTAATAGTAATAAGTTTAAAGCTTTTTGGATTCCTACTGCTATGACAACTATGAGTCATAAATATTTGGCTTATACTTTATATGATGAAGCTACTGTTAATAAAGTAATGAGTGAGAATTATATTGAACAAAATACCGAGAAAATGGATTTAAATGAGATTGTAATTGGTAATACTAAAGAGAAAACTCATTATTCTAATAAGTATGAGAAAGAATTATTCACAAGAGATGAAGGTAATGACGTATATAAAACAATACGTATTATAGAGCCTAAGTATAAAGGCTGGTTAATAGGTATTTATGATCCTAGTGATGTTACTTTAGCAGTTTCATCTAAATTAGGAAAAGCAGGTCAATCAGTTAATACTTTAGTTAAGAATAACGATGGTTTAGTTGGTATTAATGGTGGAGGTTTTGAAGATTTAGATGGTTGGGGTAATGGTTCTGTTCCATATGGAGCTATTATTCAAAATGGTCAATTGATATGGCAACATTCTGGTGGATCTGGAGGATTAATAGGATTTACTAAAGATCATAAGATGTATTTAACTGATAAGAGTCCAGCTGAAGCTATACAAGATGGAATGATGGAAGCTGTAGAGTTTGGACCTAATTTAATAGTTAATGGTAAGACAAGTAAAATACATGGTGATGGTGGATGGGGAATAGCACCTAGAAGTGTTATTGCTCAGAGAAAAGATGGAGTTGTTTTATTCTTAATTATTGAGGGAAGACTTCCTGGATATAGTACTGGTGCTAGTATGAACGATGTAATTGATGTATTACTTCGTTACAAAGCTTATAATGCTGCTAACTTAGATGGTGGAGCTTCAAGTACTATGAGTATTGAAGGAAAGTTATGGAATAAACCAAGTGCTGGTGGAGAATACGGTGGTAGAACAGTCTCTAATGCATGGATTGTTACTAATAAGCAAAACAAACCAGCTTTAGCTCCAGATAAAAGTAATTATAAATAATTAATAATTAATAATTAATAACTGTTAAGAAAGTGTCATACTTTCTTTTTTTTGGCTTATTTATTGAAATATATCTGTTTTTTTGTTATTCTAATTATAGATAATAGGAGGGACTAAATAATGGAACAGATAGAAAGTCAGAAGATTTTAATAGAAAAAGATGGTAAACAGGTAGAATGTGATTTATTATTTATATTTGATGCTCCAGAAACTGGTAAAGCTTATATGGCATATACAGATTATAGTAAGGATGAAAATGGTTTTAATAATATATATATTTATTCATATGATCCTGTATTAGAAAGAGTTGATAGAGTTGTTGATAGTAGTGAATTAGAAATAGCATATCAAGTTATAGAAGAAATTAGGAAAGAGTTACATGTTTAATGGAGGAAGACTATGGATAGATTAGAGAGCTTAAAAGAAGAGTTAAGACAAATGGAAGAAGCAAGTAAGTTAGGACAATTAAATTCTCATGAAAAAGAGTATCTTGTTAGACTTAGAGAAGAAGTAAAGAAAACTGAAGATAAAATGATTGTTGATGAGATTAATAAAAGATATATGGAAGATCTTTGGGTTCAAGATCATTTGTTAGAACAAGAAGGATTGCGAAAAGAATTAGAAATGTTAGAAGGACAATA
>CALCBO010000054.1 GCA_937897245.1 uncultured Caryophanales bacterium
TTAACTGTAGTCATTTTCCTTTTGCTTATTTCGATTATAAAATCAGGTTTATTTACTTTCATCATTTTTTCCTCAATCATAGCTTGTGAACCACAATAACTACAGAAAGTAATTGCTGTCTCATCAAAAGTTAAAAGAGTTGCTCCACACTGACTACAAGTATAACCTTTTCCCTCATAGGTTTCTTTCTTTTCTTCTTTTTCTTTTTTATCTTCTTTAACTTCTCCAGCCATTTTAACTTTAGCTTTTAATTCTTTAGGATCAAACTTAGAACCACAATAATCACAAACTACTTGCTTATCAGTAGGTTTAAATTTTAATTCTCCTGTACAATTAGGACATTTTATCATACTATCACCAACTTAATTTTATCAAAACAATAATTAATTATCTACCTATTTATTAAAAATTTTTCCAAGTTTTTAAATTATCCCCATTAACTTCAGAAATACCAATCAAACTTCCCTTATTATCAACAAACATCACTTTATCATTAATATTCCAATTATTAATAATCATTACTCCATTTCTTATCTTTTTCTCTAATTCACTATCTACTTCTATAATAGGATAATCTAAAACCTCTTCTATTTTATGAATAGAAAACTTATTTTGTTCCACTTCTTCTAAAGTATTAGTATCATCAATACTAACATTACCTTGCTTAGTTCTAATTAATTTACTCATAACAGCATATATTCCAATACTATCACCAATATCTCTAATTAAACTTCTTATATAACACCCTTTACTTACTAAACATCTAAAACTAAAATGTTTATTATCAATCTCTTCTATTAATTCTATCTCATAAATAGTAACTTCTTTTTTAGGAAGTTCTACTTCAATATTATTTCTTGCATATTCATATAATTTCTTACCATTTACTTTAACCGCAGAATAAATTGGTACTTCCTGACTATAAGTCTTTTTAAATTTATCCAAATCCAATTTATAATCACTAACTTCACAAGTATCTATAATATTCCCAGTAATATCTAATGTATCAGTCTTAACTCCTAATTCTACTAGAGCCACATATTCTTTATTCTTAGAAGTTAATAATTCAACTATCTTACAAGCACTACCAACACAAACTAATAATACTCCACTAGCTAATGGATCAAGTGTCCCTGTATGTCCTACTCGCCTAATTCCAAATAAATGACTTATTTTAGAAACAACATCATAAGAAGTAATACCAACTGGTTTATTACTATATAAAACACATCCAAACTTAGACGTATACTCTTCTAAAGTAAGATTATTATCATACATAATTTTAGCTGGAATTAACCCAACATATCTAATATGCCATTCTTCATAAGAATACCCAGTAATATCTTCTTTACCCTCCGGATAACGTAATATAAATCCAAATTTATGTAAAATAGGATGTATTTCTTCATATACTTTATCATTATCATTATTAATTATTATATCTAAAGCTAACCCAGTATGATGTTCACTATATCCTGCTAAAGCTACATATTCATTAACATACTCTTCCCCTTTTTCCCCATATAATCTATTTCTTAATTCAGATTGATATTCTATAGTCCTAAAAAAGGATTCAATCTCAACTAAAATATCGTTATCTAATAAATATTCTTTTAATTTTAAAAATGCTTTTAAACACTCTTTTTCTACTAATATATCTTCTCCATCACAATCAACATATTTATCCATTTCAATTTTATCTATTTTATTCTGATTTATCGGATTATCATTATTTACCAACAGAGTATACTCCATATCATCACCACCACTTAATCATAATTATACACCAAAAAGAAAAGAAATGTATAACTACACATTTCTTGATTAAACTATCTATTTCATAACTAAGCAATTCTGAAAGCTGGTGAAACACCGTTAGTATAATGAGTATTGTTAATGTTGTTGCTGCCAGAGCTGCGCACAATGTAGAAACTGTTATCAATATAAGAAGCAGCCGAGCGGAGCCACCAATAATCATTTGAATTATTATATTGTTTAATTGCTCCTGAGTAACTTGATGTTGTGACATTTAATCCTGCATAGTAATCTA
>CALCBO010000055.1 GCA_937897245.1 uncultured Caryophanales bacterium
TTTTACCAATTAATAAAGCATCATTATCTGAAAAAATAATAAATTTAGGAACCTCTTCTTTATTTTTTATTTCAATATTAACTGTATACCCCATATCTCTTAATAATTTAATTAAGAAATCTTTTATTCCTTTTATTACTTCTCTTTTTTCAATTACTTCTATTTCAACTTTTTTACTTTTGAATAATCCTCCCTTTGTTGTTTCTAATTCTTTAATAATTAAATTTTCTTCTACTTCTTGTAGTTCTTCTTTGGCTTTTTGAATTGCTTCTTCTTTGGTTTTTCCATTAAATCTTTGCTTTTCCATTTACTTCCTTACTCCTTTTCACTAAATAATTTTGAATTATTGTAAATATATTAGATGTAACCCAATATATTCCTAAACCACTTGGCATAAATAAAGCTGTAACAACTATCATTACTGACATCATTATAGGCATCATTTTCATCGAAGGATCTTCCATATTTCCTGCAGGATTCATCTTAAATGATATGAATGTTGTAGCAGCTATTAGTATCATTAAGATTATATATGCAAAAAATGTACTGGTTGTTATCCCTACTGCTGGAGTTGTTCCTAATTGTAATCCTAAAAAGATATCTTCAAAGATAACAGGAGTTCTTTGAACAGCTTCAAAGAAAGCTATAAATATTGGTAATTGTATAAAAGCAAATAGACATCCCGACATTGGATTAACATTATATTTTTTATACAAAGCCATTATCTCTTGATTTTGTTTAACCATAGATTCTTGATCTTGTTTATTTTCATATTTCTTTTGAATCTTTGTTAATTCTGGTTGTATTTTTTTCATTTGTTCAGATTGCATTGCTGTTTTTTTAGTTAAGGGATAAGTTAGTAATCTTATTATGATACTAACAATGATTACAGCTAAACCATAATTTTTAACAATATCCCCTACTCTAAGAAGAACAAAGGCTAAAGGTTTTACAAAAAAGGTATTCCATAATCCTTCATATTTTCCTGAGTTTATTTTAAAATCTTTACATTCAGGTAATTTATCAAGCTTAATTTTATGTTTTATATATATTTCAGTTGTTTTCTTGTTTGTGGGTTTGCATAAAATATTTTTAGTTAGCGTTTGCCCTGTTTCTACATTTTTTACAGGTTTATTCTTACTATCAGTTAATGTCTTAGTACATCCAGTAGTCAATAACATTAATAATATTATTAATACTATTTTTATTTTTTTACTTTTTTCTTTCATTTTTTATCCTTTCTTTTTATCATTTAACAATCTAAATAATTCATCTTGTAAAGTTTTATATGGTATATTAATTGCTGCTTTCCTTAAAATTATAATACAATCTTGATGATTTATATATAGTTTTTTGTAAATATCTATAATTGATCTTATTTTTCTTTTGTATTTATTGCGAAATACAGCATTTCCTAACTTCTTACTTACAGATATCCCAAAACGGTCATAAGCTAAATCATTATCCTTATAATATATGAAGTAATATTTATTGTTTTTTTTAAATCCATTTTTTATGATATCATCAAATTGTCTATTAGTTTTTACTATATATAATTTTTTCATAGCATCATTCCTTCAGAGTAAAAAACCACTGTTTTAGGGCAGCGGTGTTTTATTTGCAAAGACTTTTACGTCCTTTACGACGACGACGATTTAAAATATTAGTTTTTTTACGTGCGAAAAAACCTAATTTTTTTGATTTTTTACGATTATTTGGTTGATATGTTCTTTTCATTCCTTCCACCTCCAGACATAAATCTACATTATTATAATAATAACTTGTATAATTTGTCAATTAATTTTATTGATTTATTAATTATTTTGATTTTTAACACTTTCCACAGACCTGTTAAAAATTATTTTATCTGTTGTTGAAACTAATTCTGTGGAAAATGTGGAAAACTATTTTATTTCTTTATATTATATAATTTTTGTTATGTTAATAACTATGTGGATTGTTTGTGAATTGTTTTTTTTAGTTGTTTTTTCTTTTTTTTTTCACACTTTTTCTGTGTATAATTGCCTTAAAATATATTATTCTAACAGTGTTTTTTGTGATATAATTTTTTTTCATTTTTTTTTAATTTTCTGTTTCTTTTTTTGACGAATTACGATAGAATAAATTTTGTTAATTATTCTTGTGGGGAGATGGTCGAATGAATGTAGATATTATATGGTCTAAAATTCTAAGTCAAATAAAAGACGAACTCAACTCTCTCTCTTATGATACATGGTTTGCAGATACAGAATTATTTGAATTGAAAGATGGTAGGGCATCTATAATCGTTCCAATGCCAATTCATAAAAAGCATTTAAATGAAAATTATAATGAATTAATTACTAAAAAACTACAAGATAATACTGATACTCATTATGATTTAATTTTTTCTCTAAAAGAAGAAATTGAAAAAGAGAAAGAACCTAGAATTGATACACCAAAAATATCAAAAGAAGATAGTAATTCAAATAATGATGTTCATACAAATTTAAACAAAAAATACAATTTTGAAAATTTTATAGTTGGGAATAGTAATAAGTTTGCTCATGCTGCAGCTTTAAGTGTAGCGGAAAATCCAGGAAATATGTATAACCCTTTATTTCTCTATGGAAATAGTGGTCTAGGTAAAACTCATCTGATGCATGCTATTGGTAATTATCTTATGGATAATTCTAATAAAAAAGTATTATATGTTACTAGTGAACAATTTCGCCAAGATTTTGTAAAAGCTAACCGAAAAGATGATAAAGGAACAAACTTTAATTACATTGATTTCTTTAAAAATAAATATCGAAATATTGATGTTTTACTAATAGATGATATACAATTTCTAGGTGGAGCAGCACAATCACAACAAGAATTCTTTCATACTTTTAATAATCTATATAATGATAGTAAACAGATTATAATTTCTTCAGATAGGTCTCCAGATGATTTAAAACTACTTGAAGATAGGCTTAGAACAAGATTTTGTTGGGGATTAACAGTTAATATTTTTCCCCCAGATTTTGAATTAAAAAAAGAAATATTGAAGAAAAAAATAGTGGCTGGTGATTTTGAACAAGATATCCCAGATGATGTTGTAGATTATATTGCTAATAATATAGGCCCAGATGTTAGACAATTAGAGGGAGCTATTACAAGATTAATTGCTTATTCTGCTACTTGGGGTGGAAAAAAAATAGATTTAGATTTGGCAATTGAAGCTTTACCTGATTTTATCAGTAAAGGAATAGGGGAAAAGAATGAAGTTCATCGAATACAAAAAATTGTTTCTGAGTATTTTCAAATATCAGTTGAAGATATAAGAAGTAAAAAAAGAAGTTCTAATATTTCTTTTCCAAGACAAATTGCAATGTATTTATGTAGAACTTTAACTAGTGAATCGTTCCCTAAAATAGGGACAGAGTTTGGGGGAAAAGATCATACGACAGTAATGCATTCAGTTGAAAAAATAGAAAAAGAAATAAAAGTAAATAAAGATTTAGCTAATATCATAGAAAAATTAAAGAAAGATATAGGGATTGTGTAAAAAAAGTAGTTTTCCAAGATATAATCCACAACTATTAATTAGTTAAATCTTTGATATAATAAAGAAAAAAGTTCAATTTTAACTTTTTCCACAGTAATAATAAAAATAATATAAGAAAGAAGGAATAATATATGAAATTTACAATAAAAAAAGAATTATTATTAGATGCTTTAATAAAAGTATCAAAAGCTATTTCAACTAAAAACTTAATTCCTGTATTAGCAGGAGTAAAATTTGAATTAAAAAAGAAAAAATTAACTTTAACTGCAAGTGATAATGACATTACAATACAAACTATAATTGAATCTAATGATACAGATGATTTTAAAATAGACAGTGAAGGAAGTATTATAATTCAAGGAAAATATATTTTAGATATAGTACGCAAATTACCAGATGAATACATAAATATAGAAGTAATTGATGAATTAAAAATTTTAATCTATACTGATAAAAGTGAATTTAATTTAAATGGAATTAGTGAAAGTGAATATCCTAATATTGGCTTAGAAGAAAGTAAAAAGAAAGTTGATATAAATGCAGGAATATTAAAAAGTATCGTTTATCAAACTGCATTTGCTTCATCAAATGAAGAAAGTAAACCTATACTTACTGGAATAAATTTTAATATAGTTGGGGATATTTTAGAATGTAATTCTACAGATTCATATCGTTTAGCTAGAAAAGTAATTCATTTAAATAAAAGTAGTGATGAAAATTATAATATTGTTATCCCAAGTCATAATTTGTTAGAATTTACAAAGATACTAGGTGAGGATGAAGAAACTGTTGAATTACATATATTTAATAATAAAATATTATTTAAAACTGGAAATATAAAATTTGAATCTAGATTGATTAATGGAACTTATCCTAATACTTCTAATTTGTTACCAGAAGATTCTTTATTAGTAATTCATACGAATTTAAATAATTTTTATGATGTTATAGATAGAGTTAGTATTTTGACTAGTGATAAAGAGAAGAATATTGTTACTTTAGTTACTGAGGGGGATACTTTAATACTGAAAAGTAGTTCTGTAGAAATTGGTAGAGTGGAAGAAAAAATGTCAATAACTAAGAGTAATTCTGAAGATATTAAGATTTCATTTAGTGCTAAATATATGATGGAGGCTTTAAAAAGTTTTTCCACAGAAAATGTGGATTTACACTTTGTAGGAGAGATAAAACCAATTTTATTAAAATCTGATGAAGATGATAGTTTAACCCAATTAGTGTTACCAATTAGAACTTATTAAAGAAAAAAGAATTTTTTGTTCTTTTTTTTTGGGTAAATTTAAATAATTTGAGTATTATATATATGAAAAGTAATATAATTATATTTTTCTACAAAAATTGACAAAACTCGACAAAGATTTTTGATATAAGTAATTGGAAAGCGAATTAGCTTTTAAATAGGGGGGAAAATTATGAAATATGAAGTAAGTAAAGGAACACTTGCGATAATTCCAAATGAAAATAATCAAAGTTTAGTTTATGAAGATATGGAAAGGTATATTGTTGATGAAACACCATTTCAGATTATGGAGGAAAGTTGTAAATACTTTGGAAGTACTTATGAAGGAAGAAAAAATGGTGCTAAGGAGATATTAGGTGCAGAGTATAAAGTACCTATTGTAGTTGAAGATTCAGATAATTTAATTATTTTTCCAACTACTTCTCCTTTAGCAGAAGATTGTGTTTGGATTAGTTTAAAAAGGGTAAAGAAAATACAGAGGATTGATTCTAGTAATACAAAGATTATTTTTGATAATAATCAGGAAATTATTGTTCCTTGTTCCTATAGAACTATTGAGAATCAGTTATCTAGAGCATCACGTTTAGATTTAATATTAAGAAACCATAAAAATAGTTAAATTTAACTATTTTTTTAGTGCTTTTTAGGGTCATTTATGCTATAATAGTCCTATGTGTATAGGAAACCATATTAGGGGATAGGTGACGCGTATGAGTCTTTTATGAGGGTTAAATGAAAATTACTAAGTTAAATTTGTCTTGTTTTAGGAATTATTCTAATCTTTCAATTAAATTTAATGATGGAATGAATATTTTTGTGGGAGATAATGCCCAAGGAAAAACCAATATATTAGAGGGTATTACTATGTTAGCATTGACTAAATCTCATAGAATTGGTGTTAGTCCCAATATTATCATGTTTGGGAAAAATAAGTGTAATTTAAATGGTATTATTAAAAAAGATAGAATTATTTCAAAGTTGGAAATAAAAATTTCAGAAGATAGTAAAAAATTAAAAGTAAATCAAACAAATATTAAAAAAGTAGTTGATTCTATTTCTCATT
>CALCBO010000056.1 GCA_937897245.1 uncultured Caryophanales bacterium
CATCAATTAAAGTTAATCGATAACTGTTAGAAAATTGCAAATTAACACGATTTGGATAAATGTTATTTGCTGTTGCTACAATATTTCCAACATTAATATCATCAGAACTTAATAGTTTTATTTCATATACATATTGTCTTTCTTCTGTTGAAGTAATATTATTTTTCATATCTACCGAGTATTTTACAATAAATCGATATTTATGTCCTACTTCTAGTCCGGTAGCTAAATACTCCGTATTATATCGTTTGGTACTCGCTTCATATCCAATATATGCTTCTGGGGTAATGTCATTATTATTTTCATCTAATAATTGAATTGTATATTTATCATCTACAACTACTCTACTATTATCATAAACATTGGTAATAAAGCTAATAACATTTTGAGTTCCAGTATAATCTGCAGTGTAGACTCCTTTTACACCAATATATGGTTTCTTTAGAGAACGTAAATTGAAGTCATATACTCCACCCTCATTTGATAACCTAACAGGAGTACGAACTCCATCAATGGTTATATAAACAATTGGTATTACCTCTAATCGATAATGATTTCCAAATATCAAACTTGTTTGCCCTGGATTAACATTAAGTTTTAATGTCATGTTGTTTTGAAGTGCTGTTGTGCTTGGAATATCCAAGTCTTCCATTTCTTCATATGAATATTCTCCTGTTAATTCGTTATAAACTCTTCTATAAAAATGATATTCTATCTCATCAAATCCCATTGTTCTATCCATAGAATAGTGGAAACTTAAATATTTTGAATTGTAACTAGATGCATTGTAGTAATAATAGAAGTCATCAAAATTAACACCTGATAAAGTATTAAAATAATATGTCTTTGATGGTGTATTATCGTCTACATCATATAGACGTTGTTCTTCATAGTTACCATCACCATCATTAACAAATGCTGTTATTGTCATAGCATAGGAAGTGTCTGGGAATAATCCATCTACCGTCACTCCACTTGTCAAATCATTGATATTAATTTCGGTACGAGAAACTTCTTCCATTTCTGTTCCGGTTTCATCTGTTTTATAGATATTGATATAAGCTTTATTGCCTCTTACGTCGATAACTCCGGATTCAAATCCGTATAAAGAAGCTGATACTGTTGCACTTGTCATCATTGGTACTATTCTACTAATTCCCATTTTATCTAATAAACTAACTCCAGGAACAACTTTTTTAAAATTGAATGTATTAGATTCAGCTGTTGCTGGTTGTAATGTTTTTGATGCAATTTTTTTAGGAATAATATGATTATAGTTATAAACCATACCACCTTCATCTGGGCTATGTGGAATTTTCATGTTTTTTTCCGATATTACATTTGTGAAAACATAATTATCATCAATTTTTTCTTTGGTAAATAATGAACTAGTAGGAATATATAAATCATATAAAACGGACCCATTTGCTGCTACTCGATAGTATTCTCCTCCACCATACTCATTTTCTATATTTTGTAGGGAATAATAATCAGCTGATAAGTCATAACCAATTAATTGACTATCATACAATGCTTCTACTGATAATTGAATATCTTGTCCCATAAATTCAACTAAATCAAATAAGTCAACGATGGCTGCTCCATCTTCAATTTTAATACCTTTCTTTTCGATTATTTTTTGTCGTCCATTTATTGTACCTTTAAATTTTAAATTAATTCCAGCAATACGATTATAATCATCTTGACGAGCTGTATAATTATTAAAGTTAATAATCAAACGATTTACGTCTGTTGTTAAATAATATGTAAAGTTTGGTAATGTATATTCTGAATAGAATTTTTGTTTTATATAGGTATGGAATTCAAAGAAACTATTCTCTGTATCTACAAAGTTTGGTTTTTTGTAAATAATTTGTTTTGAATATATCGTTAACATACCAGACGTTAAATTAGAAAAAGTTGCTGATTTTTCAGTTGATGTTAAATCAATTCGCGTAGAAGATATTGTATTTTCAATGTAAGCGTCATCTCCAATGGAATTAGCTTCAATTGCTGCATATAACTTTTTACCATAAAGAGCTAAGTCTGCATCTGAATATTGGTATTTAATTTTCATAGAATCAGATGTTGTACTAGATGGATACATGGTAATTGTAGCAGCTTGTTTTGGTACTGATATTGTTTTAGATTTTAAAGTAATATCATTCTGTGCTGGATATTTTGTTTCGGCTTCACCATCACCATTTAAATCTAAATAAGCTTCATAAGTAACATAGTAATTATGTCCTCTTCTAACTTCATTATCTATTTCATTATAAATCGTTCCATAACCTACTGGAAGTGATACATAATCAATATTACCATCATTACCAACTTCATAATCAACGGCGGCGGAAGTAATTTCTTTACATACTGTTTGTCCCGTTAATGAATCTGGAGCACAATCATCAGCATCATATACTCGATATTTTATTTCTTTAGCATATCTTCTAGCATTATCATAATCAGCTTTAAATTTTATACCAACAATTGTAGTTGCATTTAAATTTTCATCTAGCTCTGCTGCATCCTTATTTCGGATTAGTTCAAATGTAATAGCATCATCTGGATCTTTTGGAATATCTGGTACATATCCATTTGATTTTACTGTTACAACATTATTGTTAATACCAATTTCATTCTTAAAATCCGTATAATCGTAAGCATCTTTAATCTCTATTGTATAATACTCTTCTTTTAAATCTGAATTTGATAAACCAAAGAATGATGGGTTAATCACGAATGATTGATTATAATATGCACTCTGTAAATCACTATAGTATTCTCTTAAGTCTCTGTCTCTTGCTGGCACTGTTTTTACTACTTTTCCTTCTACCGTTAACCCTTCGTGTAAAACGAATGAGATTCCTGTCAGAGTAGAAGCCTCTAGTCTATTATCAGCAGTACCATTATTTAGTAACCGAGTTGTAACCGAGAAGGTGGTTGCAACATTATTTTCATCAATATCAAAAGATACATTAAATGGATTAGTTGGATTCGTTTTAACACTAGCACTACCAATATGATAGTTATCAATCGGTGGATTTCCATCTTGTAAATTTACCGTACCATAAACTGATATAGTATAGGTTTCATTAGCACGCAGATTATTTCTCGTAAACGGTATAATGGTATTTCCTGATGTCGTATATTGTGAGGTAGTTCCAATTGAATTGGTATAAACAATTGTCATAGATTTGTCTAAATCAATTGTACTACCTGTATCTAAGATTGAAATTGTACCATCAATACTTTCAAACGTTACTTTATTTGTTTTCCATGAAATTGACGGTGCTTCTCTTCCATCTAATTGCATCACTCCACTAAATGGTGTGATATATTCTACATATTTTTCATTGTCATAGAATTCAATCGCTACATTAAATACATAGCCAACCCCACGATAGAATATTGCGTTATCTACATCGATATCAATTGATGCTAAAGTGGATTTTTCTACTATGTTTACAGGACTTCCATTTCCCGCATCCATAGTACGAGTATCATAAATTTGATAGCGATAACTTTCTACTCCATTTTCACTATCTACCATATTATCTAGTTTTAAGGTGAATTTACCATTCTTCTTATCCAAGATAAATGATGGAGTTCCGATTTCTGGTCTATTTTTTAATGTTTTAGCACTTTGTTCAATTGCATAATCATCAGATACAATATAATCATCATATAATATATTATTAACAAGAATTGAATACTTTTTATTTGCATCTAATCCAGTAAAGGAAATTGGCACTTCTAAATTCTCATTTTTTTCTATTGAATAAGAATCTATAACCGTTCCATTTACATCATAAAGGCTTACTAGACAACTCTTCACTTTCGAAAAATCATCAAATTTAAGTATGTAATTTAGGCTTGATGAAGTATAGTAATCTTTTTCTAAATTAATACCTAGTGAAGATGTTACAAAGACATGCTGAACGATATCTGTTGTATAGACAATATCATTTTTCTTGTAATTTAATGTACTTGTTAAGTTATAAACTGTATCTGGGGTAAGTCTACTAGAAGCTACTTCAATATTATAATTTCCTTCATCTGTTTCAATTAAGTCAATTACTCTACCAGTACTATTTTCTACAATAGTTGTGGAAACTCCACCAGTAATAAGAGAATCTTTATCTATAATCTTGATTGTTCCTTCAATTTTATTAGCAGTTACTTCTAACTCACTAATATCAGCTGTTGGTAATGATAATTCTGCTTCATTTAGTTCGTTTTCAACGATTCCACCACCGATAGATTCCCCTGTTCCTCCATTATCTTCACCACCAGATTCCGCACCGGTTCCAGAACTTCCGCCATTATTATTTTCATTTTTCTCTTCTTCTGTAGTTTCTTCTGCTTCCTTTTCTTCAATTGGCTGAATTTCAATATTATCAGAAGAATCAATAATCATTTGATCAATACTTAGTTTTGCTTCGTCTTTTACATATAGATAACGATTATCCAAATTAAGAGTAATATCATTTCCTAATTCAATACTAGCATCTTTTCCAATTGTTTGATATATAGCATCTTTATTTTCTAAAGTAACTACTTTTTCATCTGTAAAATTAAGTTCAATATAATTTGCTTTTACAGAAATTTCACGTTCATTATCTAATTTTAATTTTAATTCATCACTGACAATTAAATATTTTGTATCATTTACTTTTACAATAAACTTTTTAAATTTTAAATTTTTTCCTAAATTGTTAACGGTATATGTTCCTTGCTTATATTGTAAAATTGTGTTTTCAAAAATATTATAATATTTTGGTATTTCATTGTTAATTTCTTCTAGATTAAAAATAACAGATTTTTTTAAAGCTCCTATGGAATCATCGTTATAATGAATAAAAGAAGCGGGGGAAACGTCTACTTTTTCCCCATTTACATCAGAAAAAACAATATTATCATCATAACGTTCTCTATATTTTTCTTCTTCAGCAAAATAATAAATTGTAGATTTTTTATTTCCAGAAGAAGCATTCCGACTATCGATAATATAACCTGCTTTTTCAAAATTTTTAAAACTAGAATTGTAATTTGAAATAGCCATGTATACGACTATAGTAATCATAATTAAAACAGATAAGATAATAAAAAATAATTTCTTAGCCATATTAAAATCCTCCATACTATCTATACTACAACTAGTATAGCATAAAACATCTGTTTTTTTTATTTTTTTTTATTTTTTTTTATTTTTTCAGTAAAAAAAAGTGAATTTTCTTCGCGGATATTTATCACTTTTTTATTATAAAAAACTTCAAAGCCATTGAAAAATGGTTATTTTTTTGTCAAATTTTTCTGTTTATTATTGCGTACATTGTCGTATATTGTTATAATGAATATAAAAGGTGCAGATGTATTATGAGAATCAGAAAAACAAAAACTAAAAATACTGAACAGTATGCAATAATATATGACCTCAATGTTAACGGAAAAAGAACTACTAAAATATATGAAAACCTTGGTACTATTGATAAAATAAAATTGAGATCTAATAATGAAGCCCCCTTAGAATGGTTAAAAAATTATGTTAATGATTTAAACAAAAAAATTAAAGAAGAAAGCTTACCTATTATATTAAAAAAATCTCCCACTAAAAAATTAGAGAAGAATGTAAAATATACATTTAATGGTGGTTACTTATTTTTACAAAAAATATATTACAGTTTAGGATTAAATAAAATTTGTAATACTATTTCTGATAAGTATCAGTTCAAATATGATTTAAATGAGATTTTATCTTATCTTATTTATTCTAGAATTATATATCCATCATCAAAACTAAAGGCTTTAGAACTTTCTAAAAATTTTATTGAACAACCAAAATTTGAATACAATCATGTTCTTAGGGCCTTAGAAGTAATTTCTAAAGAAAATGATTTTATTCAATCACAACTTTATAAAAATAGTAATGATTATTTAGACAGAAATAATAAAGTTTTATATTATGATTATACTAATTTCTTTTTCGAAATTGAACAAGAAGAAGGATTAAAGCAATATGGAAAATCAAAGGAAAACAGACCTAATCCAATAGTTCAAATGGGACTTTTTATGGATGGAGATGGTATACCAATGGCTTTTGATATTACTCCAGGAAATACTAACGAACAAATTACATTAAAACCTCTTGAAGAAAAAATTATAAAAGACTTTGAAACATCTGAATTTGTTGTTTGCACAGATTCAGGATTAGCTTCTAATACAAACAGAAAATTTAATAATACTAGTGGTCGTAAATTTATTACTACTCAATCTATTAAAAAGTTAAAAGAATTTTTAAAAAAATGGGCTTTAGATTTATCAACTGGATGGAAACTTCCAGAAGATAATAAAAACTACAATATTTCTAAGCTAAGAGAAAATGATGAACTAATAGAAAAGTTTAAAGACAAAATCTTTTACAAAGAAAGATGGATTAACGAAAATGATATAGAACAAAGATTGATTATCACCTACTCAGTTAAATACCAAGAATATCAAAAGAACATAAGAAAAAAACAAATTGAAAGAGCACAAAAATTGATAGATAAAAATCCTAATAAATTTGGAAAAGCAAAACAAAATGATTCTAAAAGATTTATTAATAAAATAAATACTACAGAAAATGGAGAAGTAGCTTCTGAAACACATTATACTATTAATCAAGATGCCATAAATGAAGAAACTAAATATGATGGCTTATATGCTGTGTGCTCCAATTTAGAAGATGATGTCAAAGATATAATTAAGGTAAATTCAAGAAGGTGGGAAATTGAAGAATCTTTCAGAATTATGAAAACAGACTTTAAATCAAGACCAGTTTATCTATCTAGAGATGACAGAATTAAAGCTCATTTTATTACATGCTTCTTAGCATTAACTATATATAGATATTTAGAAAAAATATTAGATGAGGAATACACTACTGAACAAATTATAGAAACTTTAAAGAATTATAATTTTAAAAATGAAAACAATCTAGGGTATTCACCACTTTATGAAAGAACGAATTTACTGGATAAATTACATAATAAAATAGGATTTGATACTTCATACGAAATAATAGAAAACAAAAAAATGGAAAAAATTTTTAAATTTACAAAAAAATAGAAAATGTACGCGCTTTTTAATTATTATAAAACTCCCTAAAATCCTTTAATAATAAGGCCTAGGGAGTTTTTACATTCCTAAAAGTGATAAATTCAAGATTTTACCAAAAGTCCATTTTACCATACTTGATATTATAACAAATCCAACTTCTGATAAAGTAGTAAAATTCTTTGATGAGTTAGAGGAAAAGATTGGTACTGAAAATTTTATAGAATTAATACCAGTTATTTTAACTGATAGAGATCCTTGTTTTTCTGATATAAATGGTATTTGTTTTTCAAAAATAACTGGTGAAGAAAGATGTAAATTATTCTTTTGTGATCCATATGTATCTAATCAAAAACCACACATAGAAAATATCAATAAACAAATAAGAAAATTTTTTCCAAAAGGAAAATCAGTAGATTATTTAAATAAGAAAGATGTTATAGATAAAAACATTACACTTCTTAATACACCTATTAAATCTTTAGATGGAAATACACCTAAAGATGCTTTTAAAGCCGTATATGGAGAAGATTTGTTTTTCAAAATATTTGATGTTGTCAATGGCGAACCTAAGTGAGTTCATCTAGACCATTGACAACATACGCAATAATTATAATATTAAAACAAATAAAGTCCTACTATATTTGTTACTAAAATAATAATTATCTGTATAGAAACAAAAACGGAAATAAGTTTAAAAAACGGACTTAAGTGCGTTGTTTTAGTCGTGGAAAAATATATGATTTATCAATTGGTTTCAATAACTTTTATCATGTTTATTTCCGTTTACATCACAAAAAACGGCATTAAATCTGAGAAAGAAAAAAGTCCATATGAAAACGGACTTTAGTCTAAAAATTTACGACAAAAATAAAAAGTAGACAATAATTGTCTACAAATAAACTATTTTTTAGCTTTAATTGAAGTAATATGATTTAATACATCTTGTACTTCTTTACTATTAATAGCTTCTTTAGCAGCTTCTTCTGTATCTTTAGCACCATATACAGATAAAGTTAAGAAGTACTCTTTACTATCTCCACAAGGAAGAATTACATTATAACAATTATAACCACCATAGAAATATTGAATTCCTTTAATATCACTATATGTTACTTCTTTATAATCATCATTACTTTTTCTTTTTTCTTTAATCTTATTAAAATCACTATCGAAGAAATAATTAAAATCATCATCAAATTCAATTCCAATTTTAAAATCTTTCCCTACAAATGCACCTTGTTCTCTAGAAGTTCTTAAATCTTTTTTATCAGTAGAGATTTTATAATTACCATCTTGTTTTACATTAAAAGTAATGCTTCCTTCTTCTCCTTTAAATTTTAATTCTTCTCTTTTTTCACCACAACCAGTCATTAAAGAGGCAACACATACAACAAGTAAAATTGCTATTAAATTACGTAACTTTTTCATATTTCTCTCCTTTCAATTTGATTATACCACTAATTAAGTTTTTTTCAATCTATTATTTTTTTAAATACTTTTTCAAATCAACTAACTGTTTCTGAAAATCACTTACCCCTAAATCATATTGAGCTTGAATCATCAAGGGATTATGTTCTATTCGTTTAATAGGTACTGTTTTACTAGGTCTAATGACAAATATTTTATGTTTTTTTTCTAACTTTATTATCTCTTCTACTGTTTTATTATATCTTCTTCCTCTAGATTCTAAAGACTTCACAAAATTTGGATATTTACGATATTTAATCTTCAATATTTTTAACATCTTTTCACTTTTGCGATACTCTATTGGTCTAGTAGTTACTACTATTATCTTATCATATCCTAATTCAATAGCTTTTCTAACAGGAATAGAATCACCTATACCTCCATCTAAATACTTTTTATTATTAATTGATACAATCTTTGAAACACCAGGAATAGAACCACCTGCTCTTAAATATTCAATCTGTTTTAGGGAATCAGTTATTTCATAGTATTCTGCTTTTCCACTCTCTACATTAGTAACCGTACAATAAAATCTAGTCTTAGATTTATTAAATTCTTTATAATCAAACTTATCTAATTCATTAGGTAATGTATAATAAGCAAACTCCTTATTAACAATATCACCAGTTTTTATTAATGAACGTATTCCTATATATCTTTTATCCCTACAATAATTCAAATTATAACGAAGTGCTCTACCCCTTTGTCTAGAACAATAATTAATACCAACTAAAGCTCCCATAGAAACACCAATAATTGCATCAATCTTAATATCTTCCTTCATCAACTCATCAAGTACCCCTGCAGTATAAATACCTCTTAATGCTCCACCTTCTAATACTAAACATGTTTTCATTAATCATCACCTCCAAAAATAAACAAAAAAGAAGCAATGCTTCCTTTTAATGTAATGAATAATACTCAATTAAACCAGGAGCTACATCTGTTATTACATTTCCTAATTTTTGATATAATTTACTCATAATACTATTTACATCACTATCTTTCATCTCATCTGTCTTAATAGTATTCTTAGTATCAACTTTCTCAACTTTAGCATTTTTACTTAATTCTATCTTATTTATAATATTAGCTTTGAAATTTTCACTTCCAGCATTATATGTAACATCTATTTTTATTTCACTATTTTGAACATTTCTCTTTTTTGTAATTAAACTTTCTAAATTTACCCCCAATTTAATTCCACTAGTTTTCCAAGTAAATGATCCTTTAATATCATTAATACTTTTTAATTTAAGTGTAATATTACCTTTAGTATCATCAATTTCACTATCTAGTATTAATTCTTTATTTTTATAAGTATAATCACCATAAAATGCTTTTTTCCCTTCAACAGTTCCAGTAATTATAGCTTTATCTTTATCATACTCTATTAAAATAGAGCTTCCTTCACTTTCAAATTCAACTGCTTTAACTTTAGAAATAAAACCATCAAGATAAGTTTTTACTTCTACTTCTTTATTATCACTATAATCATCCAAATTATTTTCTAGTTCTTTTATTTGTTTTTCTACTTCAAATTTCTTTTGATTAGTAAGATTAGCAAGTATATCTAATATATCTTCATCATAACGATATGATTCTAATACTTTCTTTAAATACTTATTAGTATCAATTCTATAAATAATTGTTGAATAATTTTTTTCTACTCCAATTAATTTTTTCTTTTCTTTTTTCTTAGTAATATTCTTAGAATCAATAAATTCTTTTGTTACTTTTTCAGTTTTATCTATTAATTTTTCAATATCTTTACTATCAACATCAGTTATTTTAATATCTTTAATTTCACTATCTAAATCTACCTCAATTACTTTTTTATACAAATCTTTTAAATCTATATATACTTTATCTTTTTCACCATATAAAGCTACATCAATAATATTTTTACTATTACTTAATTGAAAAGCTGCTGATAATTCATTTCCTTTTTTATCTAAAACACCATTATAATTTATTTCATAATCTTTTAACTTAGTAAGATCAATCCCATTAGCTTTATAATTAGAATCAACCTTTAAATTACCTTCAAATCCTATTGCATCTTTATCAGCATCTATTTTTAATTGACTCTTCTCTGCCTCATTATAAAAATCTTTAACTGTTTTAAATACACTAGACACTTCCGTCTCAATTATTTTCTTATCATTCATTATTACTTTAGAAAAAACAACAAATCCCAAAACTCCTAAAACAACTAAAACAACCAATCCAATAACAATTCCAATTACTGGAAAACCACCCTTTTTCTTTGGCATATCATAATTTTGTTGATTATTTTCAGTATTTTGATTTACTCCATTAACATTATCATTTACCACATTTTCATTATTTTCATCCATTTCACACTACCTCCTATTTCTTAACTACATTATATTTAAATAATAAAAAAAAGTAAAGTACAAATTATTTATAATGAACAAAAATACACCCTTAAGTGTATTCTCTATTATTATCTTCTACGTCTATCAATTCCTGTTTCTACATACATTTTTTGTTTATTAATATACATTTCTTCATCTGCTTTTTTATGAACATCCCTAAAAGGTACACTACCATCATACTTTGCTACACCATAATTTAATCCTATTACTACATCTCTATCTAATCCCAAATCTATTGCAGCAACGTCATCTGCAGCCATTTGTGCTTTTTCACTGATATCAATAATATCTTCATCTGTTGCTAATAAAGCAAATTCATCACCACCAACTCGGTACACACAATTTTTGATTTCCACTTTGCTATAATAATTATTATTTTTATCAGCTGGAGCGCTTGGCCAATATTTTTCCAATATTTTACTAGCTTCAATGATATAACGATCTCCTACAGAATGAGAAAAATTATCATTTATATATTTTAATCTAAATAAATCAAATAAAGCAAAAACTAACTCATCTTTTTCTGAATCTAATTTTTTAATTCTTTTTTCATATGAATTACGATTATTTAATCCTGTTAATACATCTTCATTTATTGCTCTAGTATTTCTTTCATAACTTTCTGCTCTTTTTAAAATAACTAACATACTATCATGAACATCTTTCCAAAATTCTTCATTTATTTCATTTGCAGTATTAATACTATCAACAATTAAAGTATAATCATAATCTAAATCATCAGAATTAATAAACAACTTAAAATAATAACCCACATCTCTAAAACCTAAGTTATTCTTATATCCTTCTTTTTTTGATTCTCGATGTAGAATAATATTATCAGCATTCAAAAATGCTTTTAGTAAAAATAATGACTGTTTTAAACCAACAAAAGCATCAGCTGTATTTAAAGAATTAATCATCATTTTATACATTAAATAATACTTATCTGTTTTAATACGTTCTAAGTCAATACCATTCATTAATTCATTCATATTCATACAAACACCCCTCTATTTTTTTATAAATACTTTTTCAATATAATCAGCATTATGTTCACAAGTAATTTCTCCATTAGCTAGATTTGCTCCTGCTGCTATAGTTGTTTTAGCATAATTTAATGCTTTTTTATAACTATTTAATTCATTTTCAGGACTAATATCAGCAGTTTGCATTTCATAAATATAATCTATTGTATTACATATTTCTCTCGCATCACTAGAAATATAATATACATCAGTTCCTACTTTAATATAATACTTATTGTTAAATTCATGATCTTGATTATAATTAGCTGGAATAATCATATTAGAATAATCATCTATTGAAAGATCTAATTCATCTGCTACTGCTGCCTTAACTGAATTAATCATCATATTAACAGAAACCCTATTACCATTTAATCTAATCCAATTCTCACAATAATCATGTAAATATTTTAATTTCTTTAAAGCAATTAAATGGTTCTCTTGATCAACTAAAGTTTCTCCTTCATTTTTAGCATAACCAATTAATATTTTTAAATCATCATCTGAAATAGTTTTAGTTTCAATATATTCATCTTCAGCTAATAAACGTAATTGTTCTACGCCAGTAAAATCAATATTATTAGTTTGTTCTAAATAATAAATATATCTCGCTAAAATATCTGCCATACTAATTAAATCTAAATCACCATCATTTAAATTACTGTATAAAGTTTGTTCATCTAATTGTGTAGTATTTCTTACTTCATCCATTTCTAATAATCCATGAAATGATTTTGAAGACATATTTACATTTCCTCCACATCCAGATAAAGAGAAGGAAATACCTCCAGCTAATAAAATTGGTAAAAGTTTATCCTTTACAATCTTCACATTTTTCATAATACCCCCCCATTACTCAATGTGTAGAAATTATACCATAAAATCTTGATTTTGTCAATCTAAATAGCTATCTATATCAACCATATAACCTTTGGGAACCCAAGCATTTGGTAAAAAAATAGAAGAACCAGAGTTATTTCCTAAACCAACAATAACTTCACAATTCCTCTGTTTATTCATATATTTTTTATTTAACCAATAAAATACCCAATAATTAACTGTACCCTGGGCAAATACTAAAATATTATCATATAAAGAATTCTCACTTAACTCTTTTATTCTAAATGAAATATCTTTAGTTCTTTTTCTAACATCATATTGACTCTCTCCACCAATATAAGGAGTATTAAAAGAATCTAATTCAAACTCTCTATAATAATCCTCTGCTTCTTCATATAAACTAAGTATTTCATCTTTTGTCTTAGCATAAAAAACTCCACTATTATTCTCTCTTAAATCATCACATATTTCTATTTCATAATCAAAACTAACTCTATCTATTGCTATTTCTAAAGTTTCTCTTGCTCTTCGATATGGACTAACTAATATTAATGACTTACCAGTAATATTATCCAAAAAATCTCCTAATTCTTGAGCTTGAACTACTCCATATTCTTTTTCTAAAGGCATATTCTTATCATCAGCTATTTTCCATAAATCTTTTTGATTGTTATAATTTGCATTATTTGCTGGTGTAAATCCATGTCTTATTAAATAAACAGTTCCCACATAAATCACCCATTTAATTATAACAATCAATCTCCAGATAAACACATAATTAATAGTTATCTATACATAACCAATTAATGTAAAGCAATCTTTTCTAAAGCCATTTTCGCAGCTTCTTGTTCAGCTTCCTTTTTACTAGTTCCAACTCCTTCACCATATACTATTCCACCAATAATAACATCAACTTTATATCTTCTATCATGAGCAGGCCCAGATTCTTCTACAACTTGATATTCTAATGACTTTTGAGTTGTTTGAACACACTCTTGTAGACTACTCTTATAATCACTAAAAAAAGTAACTTTAGGATCTTCTATATATGGAACTATTACCTTTAAAACAACTCTTCTCACAGTTGCATAACCCAAATCAAGATAAATAGCTCCAATTAAAGCTTCAAATATATCAGCAACTATTGCCTTCTTTATCCCTTCTTTTTTCTCTCCTTCCCCCACCATAATATAATTCTGTAATGATAAACCAGTTGCATAACAATAATTAGCATTTTCACAGACATAACTAGCTCTAACTTTAGTCATTTCACCCTCAGACTCTTTATGATGAGTAAAAAGGTAGTCAGCAACTACTAAATCTAAAACAGCATCTCCTAAGAATTCTAAACGTTCATAATCATTTTTCATTTTATGTTCATTAACATAAGAACTATGAGCAAACGCCGTTTCATATAATTTAATATTCTTTGGATTAATATTTAATACTTTAAATAATTCTTCCATTTCATCACCCCATTTAATAAAGTATTCTTAAATATTATAACAAAAACAAATAGAATCTTCCATATTTTAAATATTTTTTTCTTCTCTTCTAGCTTGAAAAAATAAAATAAAAATAGTAAAATAAGAATGGTGATAGTATGAAAGTGGTATTAATTTCTATCATTAATTTATATCAAAAAATACCTTTTGCTTCACATTCATATTGTCGTTTCACTCCAACTTGTAGTGAATATGCCAAAGAAGCAATAACTATACACGGAAGTATAAAAGGATCAATGCTTGCCCTAAAAAGAATACTAAAATGTAATCCTTGGGGACCGCATGGTTATGATCCTGTCCCAACTAAGGAGGAAAAAAATGAAAATAAATAAAAAAATAATCTTTATATTAATTCTAATAATTCCAGTCTTATTAACTGGTTGTACTAATGATACTATGGATAATATTGAAATAATTGTTACTAATTATCCTAATGAATATGTTGTAAAAAATCTTTATGAAAAGCATGCTAAAATAACTTCTATATATCCAGATGGTGTTGAAATAGATAAATATGAAATTAGTAATAAAGAAAAAAAAGAATATGCTGAAAAAGACTTATTTGTCTACAATGGACTACTAGAAAAAGAAAGAAACTTAGCAGTTGATCTTTTAGCTATTAATCCTGATTTAAAAATAATTGATACAGCATATGTTTTAGAAACTGACTATTCTCCTGAAGAATTATGGTTAAATCCATCTTCATTATTAATGATGAGTCAAAATGTCAGACTAGGTCTAAACGAATATGTAACTAGTACTTATCTTCAAAAAGATATTGATGAATCATACGAAAATCTAAAAATTAAGCTAAGTGAATTAGATGCTGATTACCGAGTAGCTTCTAATATTTCCAATAATAAAGTTATAATTGTAGCTGATAGTGCTTTAAAATATTTAGAAAAATTTAATCTAGAAGTTATTTGTATTGATAGTGATGCTACTCAAAAAGACTTATCTGATGCCGAAAATTTAATTAAACAAGGACAAGCAAGTTATATTTATAAATTTAAAGATCAAGATTTAAATGAAAATGCTCAAAAACTAATAACAGCCTATCCTGATACAGAAGTAGTAGAATTACACAAATTAAATAATCTATCTGATCATGAAAGAGATGAAAAACAAGACTACATAAGTATTATGAAAGATAACTTAGAATTAATAAAAAAAGAATTATATCAATAAGACTCAAGGTAATCCCTGAGTCTTATTTTTTTAGTTTCTTAATTAAATCAACAGAAGCTAACTCATCCTCTTCACTCAACACTTCATCAATAACTTCTTTTGCTTTATCTTCCCAATTTCCTTGATGGATAATTCTTCCTACTTTAGGATGATTCTTTAATCTAGTTTTATCTAATCTACTTAAAGCTTCAAAATCTATAGCTTTCGTATAAAATATAGCATTTCCAACAGCACTACTAGGAGCTTCTTCATGATATTCCCTATCTAATAGTACTCTACCATTTGGATAAATATATCCTACATACCCAGAATATTTAGAAATTCCTACTACTCTAGCTAAATAATTAGAACTAT
>CALCBO010000057.1 GCA_937897245.1 uncultured Caryophanales bacterium
GAGTTTTATAGGCTACTCCTGGAATTGGTGGTAAGACATTTACATTACAAGTTGCAGTTTTACCATTTGTGGTAGTAGCTGTAACTGTTGCGGTACCGGTTGCTACGGCAGTTATTTCTCCAGTTTGATCTACAGTTACAATATCTTCATTATCACTTGTCCAAACAACTTCTTTATTAGTAATATCAGCTGGTAATACTTCAGCAATTAGTTTTGTGGTATCACCTGGTTCAATAGAAATATTAGTTTTATTTAGCGATATTGATTCTGGAGCATTTCTATCTTTATAGGCATCTGTTTCTCCATAATCTTCAACTGTTTCTCCTTTTGGAACTAATTTAATTTCAATGGCTTCTAGACGTTTGGCATATGCTGCGGTTCCTGCTGGTTCTCCATTTCTTGCCCAGCCTAACCACCCGAATGTTTGAGCATGAACCCTATAATATACATCAAAATCATTAGCAATATCTCCAGTTAATTTAATTTCTATTGCCTCTAGTCGTTTTGCCTCACCTGAAGTTCCGCTCATTTCATCATTTTTCTTAAATTCTTTTTCCCAACCATAAGTCTGAATATGAGTTCTGTATTCGATATTTCCTGTTTTGCCTTCATCTAAATTCTCAAGTTTAATTTTTATTCCTTCTAAACGTTTTGCTTCTCCACTTGTCCCTGACATTTCTCCATTCTTTACGTACTCTTGCCAACCATAAGTTTGGACATGTGTTTTATATTTAACTTTTATACTTGCTTTTTTTACCGTTACTGTGCAAGTTGCTGTTTTATTATTATTTGTTTTTGCAGTAACTGTTGTGCTACCTGGCTTTATAGCAGTTAATGTTCCATCATTAGAAACAGTAACAATATTATTATCTCCACTTTCCCAAATTATTGTTTTATTCGTTGTATTTTCAGGATAAAATATTGGGATAATTTTAATTGTTTCTTTTTCTTCTATTTCAATACTAGATGGATTTATTTCTATTTTTGTAGCTAGTACTATTTTCTTTTCTATTGTAAGATTAATCGTTGCTTTTATATTGTTTTTTGTTATAGCTGTGATTGTTACATCACCTTCTTTTATTCCTTTAACTAAGCCATTATCATCAACTGTTGCGATATTAGTATTACTACTATTCCATGAAACGTCTTTTACATTTGTATTAGTCGGTGTAAATTTAGGAGTCAAAGTAGTTGTATCTCCTACACTTAATGTATTAGTTTGACTAGTTATAGTAATATCTGTTGGAAGTATTTCTTTTTCCTTAACATTTACCATAACCTGTGCTTTTTTATTATTTTTCGTAATTGCTGTAATTATGGCATTACCTTTCTTCTTAGCTGTTATCTTTCCTTTTGAATCAACTGTTGCGATACTTTCATCTGAACTATTCCAAATCAATTCTTTTATACTTGTATTTGTTGGATTATAACTGATATTAATTGTTTCACTTGAACCTTCTTCTAAACTTATTGTTTCTCTATTTGGAGTAATAGAAGTAGGATTTACTACAACTTTTACATTACATTCTACTTTATAGGATGATACAGTAACAGTAATTATGGCATCACCTGCATTTTGGGCTGTTATTAATCCATCACTGTTTACAGTAGCTACATTGTTATTAGAACTTTTATAATATGCCTTTCCAGAAATATTATTTAATATAGGATTTAATTGGTATGTATTATTTCCTAAAGATGTATTTCCTTCTAATTCAATATTAGTGTTTTCTAGTGTAACTGATTTTTTTGGATTTACGGTTAATTTAAAGACTTGTGAATATTCTTTATTTGCATTAATTATAATATATGTTGTACCTTCTTTAATTCCAGTAATAATTCCTGATTCATCAATTGTAGCGACTGTTGTATCACTTGATTTATAAGTTAATTTTTTATTAATTGTAGTGTCACTTGGATTATATCCTATTCTCAAATCTTCATAGATATCTCCAACTTCTATATTAGATTTATAATTTTGTAGTGAAATACTTTTTAATGGTACACTTTCAGGATTATTACCTACAACTATTTTTATTGTATCTGTTAATCCATTCTTAGTTGTAGCTGTTACATAGGCAATTCCTTCTTTTATTCCTGTTACAGTACCATTTTGATTTACAGTTAGAATACTTTCATCACTAGAGCTATAAGTCATTGCTTTACTATCCGTTGTATCACTTGGATAAAAATAACCATATACTTTTATAGTACTACCTACTTCTATTTCTGTTTTGGATGTTCCTCTAGTTAATGTCATAACTTCCATTGGTATTCTTTCATTTGCAACTTTAATTGTTAAATATATACTCTTATTATAAGTATTTGTTGAAGTTATATATATTGTAGCAGTGCC
The DNA here is from genome assembly GCA_937897245.1 of uncultured Caryophanales bacterium. The sequence continues at coordinate 2,357 of CALCBO010000057.1, forward strand.
TTCCTTTAGAGCAGTTATTTTCCCATTTTCATCAATTGAGATTATATCTTCATTATAATTTTTACATTTAAAATAACTTTGTTCTAGTGGCAAACCAATACTTGAAGTGATTATTAGTTGAAATGAATCATTTGGTTTAATAAACTGTCCTTCTTCATAATTTGTTAGTAAATTATATTTAGTGGCAATAATAAATTCATTAGAAGTAGCTGTTCCTTCATATAATCCTTTCCCCGTAACAGTTAATTTATATATATTATTATTATTATTATTTTCGTCTTTACCAACATTTGTTATTTTAGTGGTATAATCAGTATCTTTTATTAATTCTTTACCATTTAAAGTAACTTTTTTATTATTAATTTCATTTAAATATTCTCTCGTATCTGTGTAAGTATAGTTATCAATATTTTCAATTTGAGCATTTGAAATATCAATTCCTTTTATTTTAAATGTAATGTACTCTGAAACTAATTTATAATTGTAATCACCACTTATACTTAGGCCTAATCTATATTCTCCTGGATTCGTATATTCCATTTTTTCTTGTTGATTTGAACTAGATGGGTGTTCACCATATCTTATTATCCCTTTAAAATATTGGTCATTTACTACTACCTGAGGTGATTGTGGTAGTCCATTATAATCAACCGTAGGATTTAAATATTCCCAGTTAACTTCTTTTTTATTAATATTAAAAGTTACATATACTCTACCAACATATTTTCCCATTCCTTTTAGTACAAATTCAGCAATTCCGACATTTGTATTTTTTTGAATTTTTTCTATATAGAAATCCTTGTTTTCAGTTAATGCTTTACCATCTACAGTCACTGTATAATTTGGAATAATTGGTTCACCTGTATAAGTTGCATCTTCTACTTGAATGTTATCTTTTGTTATTTTTTTAATATTAGCAGTATCAAAATTAATATCTTCTAAAGCAGTAAAGTTACAATTATTAGCCTTGGCATATTCTTCTGTTGTTGAATTCTTATTAGCAAATAATGTTGTACTCATACTACATGGTAGACTTGCAATATTGGCATTTTTATTTCGGATTATCGTATAATCTTGGCCTTGATAAGTAATTGCATTTTCTTCTATTGTTTCAACACTTTCAGCAACATCAATATACTTTAGATTATGATTTCCAACAATTGCACTTTCTTTTAGTGTTTTTACACCATTAGGAATTATTAATTCTTCTAGTGAATCATTATATGATATAGCATAAGAATCAATTGTTTCAACAAAATCATATACTTGAAAATTGTTTAATTCTTTACCGCCAGGAATACTTATTAAAGATTTCTTGTCTTTACTAAATAGTGAGTCATCAAAAGTTGAGTATGTAGGATTATCACTAGCAACTGTTATTACTTTTAATGTAGGTACATCCATTAAGGCCCCTGGAGTTATATTAGTGATTGTTTTTGGTATATGCAATGTTTCTATTTGTGTTTTTTCTGATTTTCAGGGCATGAAAAGGGGCTGCCGCAAATATCCGAAAATACGTTTACACTTTTTGATAAAAATAGTCGACAGTAGTAACAAAAGTCTTGTTTCTCGCCTATCCAAAAAATGCCTATCCAAAATAGTTTGGGGTCTGAATATTTTGGGGGCACTTTTTAGGGGCTTAAAGTAAACTCTTGTTTTCAGACGAGAAGTTTGGGGTCTAGCTTTAGGGTCGTAAAGTAAAATTGAAA
>CALCBO010000058.1 GCA_937897245.1 uncultured Caryophanales bacterium
TTAAAAGAAATAGATATTTCTTCATCATTTTCTACTTTTTTAAAATAAGCAATAGTCATTGGAATACACCATAATAATGGAACTAAATAGCAAGTTATACCCCCAATTACTGTAGAAAGAACCATAAATACCTTCGCGGCGGTTTTTAACTTATCATTTGATGATGATCGTTCTCTATAAATGTATTTCACTCTTTGATGTCCAACTTCGCATCCACATCCAGGGCAAATAGTTTCCGAATTTCTCATTTCTTTTCCACAATTACTACAATACTTCATATACTTCTCCTTTTGTTTCAACTAAATCATCCACACGAATGATAAAGAGTTATAATCAATCTAAGTTTAAATTTAAATTATTCTTTTATAATTTCTAATACCTTTTCAATAGGAAGTTCACTACAAGAAGATATTAATTCGATATCTAATCCTTTTTCATGCATCTTTTTAATCATTTCAATTTTACCTAATTCTCTTATAGAATTTTGTTCCATAATAGTTTCTTCTCTTTTCATGGCTAAATATTTTTCTTCTTCTGTTTTATTCCAACTAAATATGAATTCTGCACTTTCAGATATGTCTTTATTTTCATCTTTTATCAATTCTTTCATATCTTCTTCATCTCCTATAAATAATGTTAACCATTTCTTTAATTCTATGTTATCACATTTATTTATTTTTGTTAAATTGATAAAAATATTCTTTATATATGGGTCTTTTATCCCTTCTTGACTCTTTAATTCAAATACTTGTATTAATTCTTCACTTTCATTTATAGTAAAGTTTGTAAACCATATCCCTATTACTTTCTTTAATTTTGAATAATTTTCTTCTCCTTGTTTTAATTGAACTACCTTTCCATTCATTATATCAATTGAAGGTATTATCATTTTTTCCCTCCTAGTATAATATGTACAAGATTTTTATAAATCTTTATACATTTTTTTATTTTAAGATAACCCTATGATATAATTTTAAAAGATAAAGTTATTAGGAATATACTGTTCCTCCGTGCACATTAGGTGCTAAAACGTAAGTATGTATCCTACTTCAACTATTATTTTCTAACTCGAATTTTGTATTGTCGTTAAAACTCTCTTAAGATTTTTATAATCTTTGTAGCAGAAGGTTAAAGAGTTTTTTCTAGGTACTGATTGCTAGGTTGTTTTTATAGTTGTCTCTTAGGGTTATCTTAATTTCTTTATTAGTTTAAGAGATGGGAGGTGATTTAAATGCATAAAGATTATTTATATGTTGGTATTGATGTTAGCTTGAAAACTCTTGTTACCTGCATCCTCGATACCTCTGGTTCAACTATTTTTAAACCTAAAACTTTTACTAATGTTCCTGATGGTGTCGATTCTTTACTTGCTACTGTCAGTACCTTAGCTAGTAATTTTGATAATCCTTGTATTTTATTAGGTGTTGAATCTACTTCTGTTTATGCTAATCATTTAATCTACTCAATTGTTGATTCTGACTATTCTAAAGATTTAGATTTACACACTTTTTGTTTTAAACCTAATATGATACAAGATTTTCGTAAATCCATGGGTGATCTACCTAAAAATGATAAATCAGATAGTTATGTTATCGCTTCTAAACTTAGAGCTGGTAACCTACCCACAGAATGTTACATAAACTTTAAGCAACTCGGTTTGCAACGTCTTACTAGATTTAAACATCATTTAACTCAATCTATTGCTCATGAGAAAACTTATATGGTTAGTAACCTCTTTTTAAAATTTAGCACACTATCTCAAGATAAAATTCTTTCTGATAATTTTGGTGCAACTGCTGAAGCTTTACTAACTGAGTTTAACTCTACTGAAGACATTGCAAATATGAGCTTAGAAGATCTTGATACTGTTATTTCAACAGCTAGCAAAAATCGCTTTGAAGATGTTTACCAAACTGCTGAAAATATTAAACAGGCTGCTAAATCTTCTTTTAAATTAAATAAATCTATTAATGATACATTTGCTCCTATTATTAACCCAACTATTAGTCCTATCCAAAACATAATCATCCCTCCTCTTTTTAGCATAAAAAATAGAACATATAATTATGTTCCATTTTAGATAGATATGCAATATTAATTTTTATACTTTTCAGTGTGCGGAAACATATTCCTGCTACACAACCTGTTATTTTTAATTTAAAAAATTATTAAAAATTACCCCTTTTTTATGTTATTTTTATTTTATTAGAAACAAGTCTTAAAGTCTTGATATTACTTATTTTGAGTTAGTTCAAGAACTGCCACGCACTCCACATGTTTTCATTCAAAAATCCTTTAAGATTTTTTGTGGTTAGTTAAGTAAAATTAAAACCTTGAAATTTCAACAGATTTTAGTATTTTTTCAATACATTTTAGTATTGATAATATTTTCAAATTTCAAGGCATTTTTGTAAATTATTTTTACTTTGGTTAGATTTTAGTTAGATATTTTTACATAACAGAATACCTGCTATTTATAATATAATTATTCGTTTACTAATTTATCTATAATACTTATATCTTCAATTTTATTAATTCCAAAACACTTTTTACCTAAATCTTTTATTGAAGCTCCACAATGATATAATTCTTTGTTATCTATTATAATAAATCTATCATGGAATTTATTTGATTTTGCAACTTTTAATGTTGGATATTCTTTATTAAACTTTTTAACATCTATATTTTCTATATTGCTCTTATCTGATGTCATTATAATTACTTCAACATTCTTATTCTTTTTTGTTAGCATTTTTAAAATACTATCATCTATATAATTATCTATAATTGTAATCTTTTTATTAGCTCTTTTAATAATATCAATTATTAAACTATAACTATCCCATATTTGCCCCTGAAAAAATACTTTTTGTTTTATATTCTCTTCTTGTTGTAGCTGGTTAAATACTTTATCAAATTTTTTATCATGTTCTAATAATTTATATTCCACATTTGTTAATCTTTCAAATACTTGTCCATTTGAATTTAAAAAATTTCGCATTGCAATAAATGCATCCATTATTTTTATACTAACATATACCGCAATATCTGTTCTTATAACTGTTGCAAGCATAGCTACTCCTTGTTCTGTAAAAGCATATGGAAAACTTCTTATTTTGGATATTGAATTTTGCGGTCCCAATTTGTGACCGCAAAAAAGAATATTCTTTTTCGTTCAATTGAAACATAAATCTTTGTGGGAATCTTTCTATATTTCTTTTTACTGCTTGATTTATAGTTTTAGTACCATTTTTACAATTATATAGCCTTGCTAAATCTCTATCTAATATTACTTGTTTTCCGCGTATAGTATAGATGAAATTTTTAATCTCTTCATTTGAAATTGTAGCTTGAATTTCTAAATCTTTTATTTCATTTGACATATTTTTCACATCCTTTTAAACTATATATAGTTTAAAACATTTGTTTGTGTTTGTCAAGTAATTTTTTCAATTAAATTATATTTTTTATATTTCGTTGAATTAAATTCGAAATGCACATTTAACTGCTAATATCCCTGTTTTCACGAT
>CALCBO010000059.1 GCA_937897245.1 uncultured Caryophanales bacterium
AAGCATTGTTCCATAAAACTTCTTTTTATTTCTCTTTCTCATATTTTTCTACACCTCTCTATTTTCTATCTCAATTATATAATGATTTATAATTTATGCCAATACTATTAATTAACCAACAATCATTTGACACATTACTTTACAAAAAAAACAGAGCTTATTTACAGCTCTATTATTGTAAATTAATAATAAATATTTTTTTAATCTAACTGTCTTTTAAATAATCTTTCTAATTCATATCTAGTATAAGTAATAATTGTAGGTCTACCATGAGGACAAGTAAAAGGATTATCACAATATCTAATATTTTCTAAAATCCATTCTTGATCTTCACTTGATATATAAGTATTAGCCATAACAGACATTCTACATGCAGTAGTAGCCGCTATTCTCCAAATAAACTTTTCAAAATCAAATTCCCCTTTTTCAATCACTAAATCAATCATTCTCCGAATAATCTCTTCTGCCCTATCTTCTGGAATCCAACTAGGATGAGTTCTAACCACAATACTGTTTTCTCCAAACTCTTCAATATTAAATCCATACTTTTCTAATAATTTACATCTTTCAATCGCCAGTAAAAACTCATCTTTTCTAAGTTCTATTCTAATAGGAATTAATAAATCAACTATTACTGGCTTACCTTTCATTTTTTCAAGTATCTTCTCATAATTAATACGTTCTGCTGCGGCATGTTGATCTATTAAATACATTCCATCTTCATTCTCTGCCACAATATAAGTCATTAAAACTACGCCTCTTGGAATCATCTTTTTTATTCTAGGGGTTTTTTTCTCTTCTTCTTCTTCCACCTCAAAAGGAAGATTATCCATTACTTCTTTATCTTTTTCTTTTTCATACTTAGCCTTCTCTTCTTGTACTTCAAAATCTAACTTTACTTCTTCGTAAACGGGAACTTCTACCTTTTCTTCTTCATCTTTATTATTTCTAATTTGTCTATGAACTTCACTTACTGAATAACTATCTCTAACAGAAACTTCTGGTATTAATGAAATATTCTCCAACTTTTCTGTTATTAAATCTTCCAGTAATTCTTTTAAAGTATCCATTTTAGAAAACTTAATATCCATCTTAGTAGGATGTATATTAATATCTACTAATATTGGATCAACATCTATATTAATTACTACTACAGGAAATCTACCTTTATGAACATAAGTGTGATAACAGTCACAAATACATTTATTTAATTCATTATTTTTAATAACTCTACCATTAACTAAAGTAGTCATTGAATTTCTATTACCCTTAGTAACTTCTGGATAAGATATATAACCAGTAATATAATAATCATCATTTTCTCCACTAATTGGAATCATTTTCTTAGTAATATCTACTCCATATATTTCATAAATTACTTTTAATAAATCTCCATTACCATCAGTCTGTAATAATACTTTATCATTATTAATTAAAGTAAACTTAATATTAGGATAACTTAAAGCCATCTTATTAACATATTCTACAATATAAGCAAGTTCTACATATAAATTCTTTAAATATTTTAATCTTACTGGTGTATTATAAAATAAATCAGTAACAGTTATAGTTGTTCCTTTTTGTAAATCAGCTCGCTCAACCTTCATATCTTTGCCCCCGTTAATATTAATAATAGTACCAGTCTTACCATCACTAGTCTTTAGTCTTACATTCGAAACACTCGCAATTGAAGGTAAAGCCTCTCCTCTAAAACCTAATGATTCTATATAAAATAAATCATCCAAATTAGTAAGTTTTGAAGTAGCATGTCTTAAAAAAGCAGCCTTACTATCTTCTTCATCCATTCCTATCCCATTATCACTTACTTCTATTTCTTTAACACCTGAATCAATTAATTTTATACTTATTTCGCTAGCTTCTGCATCAATTGAATTCTCTACCAACTCTTTAACAACATTCATTGTCTTTTCTACTACTTCTCCAGCCGCAATCTTATTAGCTAAAACTTCATCCATTACTTTTATTTTACTCATTACTAACACCAAACTTTCCTAATACTAATATAACACAAATCATCATATCAATAAACAAAAGAAAAAAAAGAATCTGTATTAAACAAATTCTAAATAAATTATATTTTTTGTATATTATTTTTGCATTCCACCAAGTGGTATTATAACAAAAATATATAACCCAGCTAAAACAACTATAATAGCAAGTATAATAGCTAGTGTTTTTCCTAAACTATTACCATTAGGCTTCTCTAATTGTTCTTGATTTGTTGCTGCAGTATTAACTTCTGAATTTACACCCGTACTAGTATCTGTTGGAACTTCACCTAATACCTTACTACGAATTTCCTCTTTTTCTTGTTTAGACATCTCACCCATTTCAGTACGTGGCACAACATTATCATATTTTGACTCCACATGTTCAACAATTTCAATCTTTTCTGATGTCTCAGTATTATTACTTACAATAACTGGAGTATCTTCTAATTGTTCTACATTCTCTTCTTTCATAAAGCACCTACCTTATATTTATTTTAACAAAATACTTTAAATTTTTAAATATTTATTTTCTTTTTCAAATATCAAACCTGTTAATTTTACACTCTTATTAATCATCAACATATTGCTTAGCAACCATATAGAAAATAATATTCGCAATTATTTTTTGTTCATCTTCAGTTGCTTGACCACTTGAATGTCCAGTTTGAATAAATGCATTCCTTCCAAATGTAGACAAATAAATCTTATTTGCTGGATTTTGATCAGCCGAATCAAAAGTAATCCAAACATCACCTTTCGCAATTTGTCCATATACATGACTATTAGGAATAGTAAGTTCATCTCCCACTTCACCAATTTTCCATGGATACTCAGTAAATACTCCTTTTCTTACTATTTTAACTTTAGTTGTTGCCGTATAAGCCGCAGTACCTAACTCCATATTAACATGTTTAGCTAAAGTATTAAAATTAACATGACTTCCACATCCTTTAACAGTTAAAGTATCATGTCCAAATATAGCAGCTCCTCCATCATTTAAATAACTGTCTACCAAAGATGCCGATTGAGCAGTTAAATCCTTATTATTATTACAATCCCAAAATCCAAAAACTATCTCATCATAACTCCATTTATCATCTTCTTTTTTTATATAAGCACTTGGATTAGCATTAAAGGTTGAAATTGAAACTGAAGTTACATCTATCTTACCTTGTCCATAACTACTCATCCAACTTGATAAATTATTTCCTTTCTCTGGATAAACATTTAACACCTTAATTACTGGAATTTTTTCCAATATCTCGGTCAATCTAAAATATGGATCAGCTTTACACCTCATATCCTTTTCTCGAGTCTCTAAACCTGGATAATAAGTATAAAAATCTTCTCCAATACACATATTAATTGTATATTCATATTTACTTAAAGAATCATCATCACTTACTTGTCTTACATTTATTTTTCCTCGATATTCATCTTTAAACAATCTATCATCTGGCTTTTCCAAATAATCTCCTTCTATTAATTCTTCTATCGTAACAGAAGAAGCACCAGGATGATCAAACATATAATTATCTGTAGCACTTATTACTGAATCTCTAAATATTTTTAAAGCCTTTTTTTCTGAAGACTCTATATATCTAGTATACCCCATAATAGCTAAGCCACTTAGTATTCCAAGAATTGATATAACTGCAAGTAATTCAACTAAACTAAAACCATTTTTATTACGCATATTATCACCTATTCTCATTATAACACACTTTTCTTTTTTGCGGAAGCTTACAGAACTTTTACAAAAAGTGTGGGATTTGTTTGGACTTGTCCTGTTGAAATGTGCCGAAAAATGGGCTATACTTTTCTTAGAAGTATGAATCGGGAGGAATCGTTATGACCAATCGCTTTATCGGTCTGCTGTTGATCATTGCAGGTCTTGTTACACCCATGCACAAGGAAAGTCTGTCTGTCGCCGACTGGACAGTCATGATCCTGTTTTTGGGCTCCGGTGCTCTGTGCTTGCTGGCTTCCTTCCTGAAAAAGACGGAACAGGACGAACTGTATCGCATTCAGCTGCAGTTTGACAGCCTCAAACTCTTCACCCCAAGCGGCTTCCCTGCTTTGCCGGCAGCGCAGCAGCTGTATGTGCAGCCGTACTCCGGCGCGCTGAAAGAAGATGTACATATTCTCACCGCCGATGGTGATTTCGTTGGAAACACCCCAGACAACGATGGAAGCGTGGTTATAGTTCTGAACGAT
>CALCBO010000060.1 GCA_937897245.1 uncultured Caryophanales bacterium
CTTGCTCTACATTGATGATATACAAATGTATCAATACATACTTTTGCTTTAAATCCTTTTTTCATAGCTTTAAATTGGTAATCACATTCTTCACCATAACCTCTACCATAAACTTCATCAAGTAATCCCACTTTTTCTACACATTTTTTACTAATCATTAAGCAATATCCTACAACAGTACAGGCATCATAATTTTTTCCATAAAAACTATTTTCAAAAAGACTATTTATTTGCATATAATTCATTCCTTCGGGAATACTAAATGACATATTAGAAGCAACAGTTGCTGGGGGACATAATAATCCTATTTTATTATTTTTTTCAAAATGATTCGCCATTTTCTCTAAAGCATTTTTTGAAAGAATACAATCACTATTAAGCAATACCACATATTCATTTTTAAAAATAGATAATCCCTTATTACATGTTTTTATAAAACCTAAATTTTCTTTATTATTAATTACTTTAATAAAAGAACCATATTTTTTTTGAACTTCCTCTAAATATTCAGTCATTTCTAAACTATCACAATCATTTATTAGATAAACTGTACCTAATATATTATAATTAGTAGTTTTAAATATTGCATCTACACATATTTTTAACCATTCTAAAGCATTATAAATTGGAATAATTACATCTACTTTATATTTATTTTTCATAACCTACACTCCTCATAATCATTTTAACATTATATTATTACAAAGTCCATTGAATAATAATATAAGAAAAATTTAAATTTTTAATGAAAAAATTGAATAATACTTGTATAATATAAGTGATATGAAATATAATATTTATAAAATTGGATGTGGTAAAATGAAAAAAATTAAGTATTTCTTTAGTATTTTTTTAATATTATTAAGTTTAATAAGTACAAATGTTGCATTTGCCTTAGAAGATAATCAGAATAATTCTAACACTGAGATAACTGATATCGAAGAAAAAAATAATCCCCATAAAAACGAAGAATTAATAGATAATGATAATTCAACTATGAATAATGATGATGCCACTGATAATAATACTTCTGATATCAGTAAACAAGAAGAAATTAATGCAAATAATATTTATGAAGCATCTCCTAAAAACATAGATGTATATTATACTTCACATGTTCAAACTTATGGTTGGCAAGATACTGTAAAAAATGGAGAATTATCAGGAACTGAAGGTAAAGGAAAAAGAATGGAAGCTATTAAGATTAGATTAACTGGTAGTATTGCTGATAATTATAATATTTATTATAGGGTTCATGTTCAAAGCTATGGCTGGTTAGATTGGGCTAAAAATGGAGAAACAGCTGGAACAATTGGCTTTGGAAAAAGAATAGAAGCGGTTGAAATAAAAATAGTAAACAAGAGTGAAGTTATCAATCAAACAACTTCATATTATCAGAAAACAGATTTTTTATCATATAGTGCCCATATTCAAAGTTATGGTTGGCAAAATAAGGTAACTAGTGGAGTAATTGGTACTGAAGGTAAAGGTAAAAGGCTAGAAGGTTATAATGTTAATTTTGAATTTGCTGATTATCCTGGACAACTTCAATATAAATCATATATTGAAGGAACTGGTTGGGAATCATCTTGGAAAAAGAATGGAGAAACTTCAGGGACTATCGGTAAATCAAAAAAGATAGAACAAGTAAAAATGCAATTAACAGGAGATGTAGCTAATTATTACGATGTTTACTATCGTGCTCATGTTCAAGGCTTTGGTTGGTTAGGCTGGGCTAAAAATGGTGAAGTAGCTGGAAGTGATAATATCGGTCTTAGAATAGAAGCTATGGAAATAAAAGTAATTCCAAAAGGAACAGGAGAGACAACAGGCTCAAGTCTTGCCACCAAAGGAGCTTCAATCTCTTATTCAGCTCATGTTCGAAGAATTGGTGATCAAGCCCCAGTTAGTGAAGGACAAATTGCCGGGACTACTGGACAATCTCTTAGAATGGAAGGACTTAGAGTAAATATTGATTCTGAAACTACTGGTAGTATTATGTATAAATCTTATGTTGAAGATATTGGATGGGAACAAGATTATAAAAAGGATGGAGAATTATCAGGGACTACTGGACAATCAAAACCAATTCAACTTTTTAGAATGAAACTAACAGGTGAATTAGCTAATAAATATGATATTTATTACAGAGTTCATACCGATCATTTTGGTTGGCTAGGCTGGGCTAGAAATGATGAGGTAACAGGTGCAGATTGTTATGAAATACAAGCTATTGAAATAAGATTATATTTAAAAATAGATAGTAATCAAAAACAATTAGATAGGTCAAGAATTCATATTGAAACAGGTTTCTATAAAGAAAATGGTTATACCTATTATCGTGATAAGAATGGAAATCAAGCTAATGATTGGATTCGTATTATGGATACTAAGTATTTCTTTAATTCTTTAGGAGTAATGATAGGAAAAAATGTTAAAAAAGTAATGGATGTTTCAGCTTGGCAAGGTGACATTGATTGGGATACTGTTTATAAATATGGTGATATTGATGGAGTTATTTTAAGAATAGCCGCTGGATGTGAACAAGAAGATGCTAAACTTGCCCGTAATATAGCAGCTTTAAAAAGACTAAATATTCCTTATGGAATATACATTTATAGTTATGCTGAAACTTATAATGAAGGAAGTCTATACGCTGATTTTACCATTAGAGTTTTAGAAAAATATAATATGAATCCACGTATTGGCATATTCCTAGATTTAGAAGCTAATAGTATTACTAATTATTTAACTAATGCTCATTATGAACAATTAACAAAAGGTTTTATGGATAAGATGAGTACTACAAGATTTGGATCTTTATGTAAAATTTATACATATAAATCTTTAGCTGAAGAGAAGATGTACACTCCATATTTATATAATCAAATAACTTGGATTGCTCATTATAATCATTTTAATCGTTATGTAAATGAAAATGTTGTAGGTTGGCAATACTCATCTCAAGAATATGTTCCTGGAGTTCCAACTCTAGCAGACATGAGTGTTTGGTTTACTAATTTTTAAAAGAACGCAGAAATGCGTTTTTTTTTGCTTTTTTTTCTAAAAAAATTGACCTAAGTATGAGAAGTATTGTAGAATTAAGTAAAAGGTAAGGAGGTCCTGGTATGAATAAAATATGTGTTTATACATGTATTACAGGTAATTATGATGATTTGGAAGAAATAAGTAAAAAAGAAGAAGGAATTGATTATTATTGCTTTACTAATAATCATTCTATTAAATCTAAAAGTTGGAAGATAATTCCAATTGAAGATGAATCTCTATCAAACCTAACTCTTGCTAGAAAAACAAAAATACTAGGAAATGATATAGTAAATAACTATGATATTGCACTTTGTATTAAAGATTTTATTAAAAAGTATTTTAAACCTAAAGATATCTTTACTGCTTTTCGTCATGGTGAAAGAGACAACATCAGAGAAGAGTGTTATGAATGTGTTAGAATGCGTAAAGAAGAAAAAAGCAAAGTAAAAAGATTATTAAATTTTTATAAAGAAGAAAATTATCAATTTGATAATGGTTTAATAGAAAGTACTGTATTTATTAAAAGACCAAAAGATAAGAAAGTAATAGAGACCATGGAATTATGGTTCAAAATGTTAAAAGAATACAGTAATAGAGACCAATTAACTTTTAATTATTGTTTATCTAAAACTAATATGCCAATTCATTGGATTAATCTAAAAGTATTTGATAATGAATGGTTATCTCACAGAATTCATAATCCAAAAAAAGAAATAACAGCTTGCCGTATTTACTATGGAGATAGTAATACAACTAATGAATCATATGATATAGATTCAGATTTTATCTATAAGTATAAAATAAATAATAATAATTATTCTATTAATACTAAAGTTCAAAAAGATACTAATATTATTGAAATAGAGTTATCTGATGTATATTGCACTTCATATTCAGATTTTAATATTTCACTATCTTGTGATAATATCTATTTCTTTAATACTATAAATTATCATGGTGACAATATTTTTTATAATAGTCAAGGTATTGTTCGTCTAGAAGGTAATTTTAAGAAGGGTACTAAATTATCTTTATCTGTAAATATTAAATACCTTTCCGAAGTAGAGAAAATGAAATTTATTAATAATTTATGTAATAAAGTAATAATTCAAAAAGAAGATTATAAAGTATTGGAAAAGAAATATAAAACTCTAGAGAAACAATATAATGAATTAGAAAAAGTAAAGCATAGTAGATGGTATAAGATTTATCTAAAAGATATTGAACTAAGAGAAAAATTTCGCAACAAATCAAAATAATATGTATTAAAAGTAGGGGGAAAACTGAATGAAGAAAGAAATTGTTAGGAACTCAAACCATGAGTTAATGCGCATTATCTCGATGTTTTTCATTGTCTTAGGACACGTAATATTAAAAGGAAAAGTACTTGCAACTACTAATCCTAATATTAAAACATTGTATTTATTAATTGTTTTAACGCTAATCGTCCATGTAAATTCATATTTATTATTGACAGGTTTCTACCAATCTAAGTCAACATTTAAACAAAAAAAAGTATGGTCTATTTTAAATGCTAGTTGGTTTTATAGAACTATAATAGTTATTATTTTCTTAGCTCTTAACTTAATTAATGTTCCTAAAGTTCAAATATTAAAAGATATTTCATACTTATCTAGAGATTATTGGTATATAACCTGTTATATCTTATTATATTGTTTAAGTCCTTTTCTAAACATATTAATTAATGCACTTAATCATAAAGATTTCAAAAGATTATTAATTGTAAGTACTCTTATTTTTAGTTTTTTACCTACTATTACTAATGGTGAAGTATTCAAAAATGATGGGTATACTCTATATAATTGTATATATTTATATTTTATTGGAGCTTATTTAAGAGAATATCCACTTGATAAAAGTTATTTCTTTAAAAGATATTCTAAGACTATTTATCACGGAATATTAATAGGCGTTTTCCTCTTATGTTTATTATTAAATTTCTTATTCTATAATTACTCTAGTCAAATTAGTAATTATAATACTTTTTTTGAGTATATTGCTAAAATAATAAATGATGCTTCATTATCATACAGTAATCCTATTATAGTAATCCAATCAGTAGCCTTCTTTTTATTCTTTACTTCTCTTAATTTTAAGTCTAAAATAATTAATTGGTATTCCAAATTAATGTTGGGAGTTTATATGATTCACGAGCAACACTATCTAAGAGAAGAATTATATAAATGGTTAGGGGTAACAGAAGGGCCTAGAGATACATATTTATTTATTCTTTATGTTATTGGAGTAGCCTTATTTATCTTAATTGTTGGTTCTCTTATAGAATGGCTAAGACAAAAATTATTCTTATTTATTTATAAAAGAAAAATATCCACAAGAATTCGTCAAAAGTATTATTTATGGGTAAAAAACATCTAAAAAGATAAAATAGAAATATAATAAGTCATAATATAGAAAAAAATTAAGATATATGGTATAATTTTATCTATCTGTGAGGAGATTATTATGAAAAAGAATAAAGAAAAAAACACTAAAAACGCAATAGTTGTAAAAGACGTTTATAAGAAATTTAAATTAGTATATGATAAACCTTTTACTTTAAAAGAAAGATTAATCTTTTGGAAAAATACTAAAGTAGGCTATCATGAAGTATTAAAAGGAATTGATATTAATATTAAAAAGGGTGAAACAGTAGCCTTAATAGGAGTTAATGGTAGTGGTAAATCTACTTTATTAAAATTAATGACTAAGATTATTTATCCTACTACTGGAACCATTAAAACTTATGGTAAATTAACTTCTCTACTAGAATTAGGAGCTGGTTTCCATCAAGATTTTACTGGTCGTGAAAATATTTTTTTCAATGCTTCTATTTTTGGCCTAACAGCAGCAGAAATAGATAATAGAGTTCAAGATATCATTGATTTCTCTGAATTAGGAGAATTTATTGAAGCTCCTGTTCGTACATATTCTTCGGGGATGTATATGCGACTTGCCTTTTCCGTAGCTATTAATGTTGATGCCGAGATTTTACTAATTGATGAAATATTAGCTGTTGGAGATCAACATTTCCAAGATAAGTGTTATAAAAAACTACAAGAATTAAAAGAAAGTGGAAAAACAATTGTCATTGTTAGTCACAATACTGGTGCTGTTCAAAAACTATGTGATAGAGCAATTTGGTTATATGAAGGTGAAATAAGAGAAGATGGTCCATCTAAAGAAGTTATAAAAAAATATTTAGAGGTGTGTGGTTAAGATGATAAACGAAATATATCACTATAGACAATTATTAAAAAGTAATGTCAGAAAAGAAATTAGAGGGAAATATAAAGGCTCCTTCCTAGGAGTATTATGGAGCTTTGTTAATCCATTATTAATGACTTTAGTATATGCTATAGTATTTCCTTTTTTATTAAGAAATAGTCAAGACCATTATACAACCTTTATTGTTATTGCTATACTTCCTTGGAACTGGTTTACTTCATCTATTGCTCAGGGAACAAATACAATTCTTGCTAATGGTGGAATAATTAAAAAAGTATATTTTCCTAGAGCTATCTTACCAATATCAATTATTACTAGTGGACTTATAAACTTTTTAATATCTTGTATTATTATTCTAATATTTTTAATATTTAGTGGAATAGGCTTTAGTTTCTATATGTTATATTTACCACTAATTGTTGTAATACAATTTATTCTACAATTAGGTATAGTTTTAATTACATCTAGTATTGATGTATATATTAGAGATACTGAATATATAATAAATTTCTTTATTTCACTATTATTCTATGCAACTCCAATTTTATATTCTCTAGATATGTTTCCAGAGAAAGTTAGATTTTTCCTTAATTTAAATCCAATTGGAGCATTAATAATCGCTTATAAAGATATTTTCTATTATCAAACTCATCCTAATTTCATACAATTGGGATATGTTCTAATATTCTCTTTGATAGTATTGTTTATTGGAATAAAAGTATTTGATAAATTAGAAAAAGGTTTTGCAGAGGAATTATAATGAATAAAGTATTAGTAGCTGGAGTTGTAGTATTATATAATCCCACTAATGAAGATATAAATAATATTAACTCTTACATTGATGATATAGATATATTATATGTAATGGATAATTCTAAAAAAGAAAATAAATCAAGATTACCAAATAATAAGAAAATAGTATATATCTTTAATAATGATAATTTAGGTATAGCAGAACCATTAAATAAAGCTGCTGAACTAGCCAGAAAGAATAATTATAAATGGTTATTGACCATGGATCAAGATACTAAGTTTCAACCCAATGTTATTAAAGAAATAAAGACAAGAATAGCTACCGTTGATGAGGACAAAGTTGGTATTGTTACACCATGGCATAACACTAAATTAAAAATAGAAAAATCTAAAGAAAAAATAGATCATCCACTAGATGTTATGACTTCTGGTAATTTTGTTAACCTGAAAATTCATAAAAAAATTGGTGGTTTTATGAATGATTTATTTATAGATGGAGTAGACATAGAATATTGCCTAAATTTAGCTAAGCATAAATTTATTATCACTAGATATAATGATTTAGAAATAAAGCATAATCTAGGAGATATTTGTTATCGTAAATTTTTTATGAAAGATTTACTAATTACAAATCATTCAGCTATGAGAAGGTATTATCAATGTCGTAATTATCATTATATTAGAGAGAAATATAAAAATGATTTTACTGAGTTCTGTAATATCCTAGTCAAAACTAAAGCCACTATTTTAGGTATCATATTATATGAAAATAATAAATTAGAAAAAATAAAAGCTTATTATAAAGGATATAAAGATTATAAGAGAGGAAAGAGAGGAAGAAGTTATGAATAGAGTAGTTGAGAAATCAATAAAAACATTAAAAGATGAAGGAGTAGTATCTTTTACCAGAAAAGGAACTAATTATATTAAATATCGAATGATTCCTAAAAAAGACTTCTTTGGGGATATTCTAATTATTAATGGGTGTACTCTACCTCATCCTCAAAGATATAGAGTAGACCATCAAGTAGAGCAATTACGTGCCTCTGGTCTTCATACTGATAGAGTAGACTACGAATCATTAAGTATGGATAGCCTAAAATACTATCGTGGTTTTATTTTCTATCGTTGTCCAATTACTCCAACTGTTGAAGAGTTTATAAAACTTGCGAATAAGGAAAATAAAACAACTTTCTTTGATATAGATGATTTAGTAATTGATAGAAAGTATACTGATACTATTGAATTTGTTAAAAACATGAGTAAAGAAGATAAAGCAGTTTATGATGATGGTGTTGAAAGAATGCATAAAACTCTACTTATGTGTGATTACTTAACTACTACTACTGAAGGTTTAGCTAAAGAATTAAAACAATATGGCAAAGAAGTATATATTAATCGTAATGTAGCTAGTGAAAGAATGACTGAATTATCATTAGAAGCTATCAAAAATAAAACAGAACATGATGATGTTATTATGGGGTATTTATCTGGTTCTATTACTCATAATCCTGATTTAGAACTAGTTAAACCAGTAATTATAAAATTATTAAAAAAACATCAAAATCTTAAATTAAAATTGGTAGGTGAAATAACTCTTCCTGATGATTTAAAAGAATTTCAAGAACAAATTATTATTGAACCATTTATGGATTGGCAACAACTACCAAGCCTTATAGCTTCACTTGATATAAACTTAGCTCCTATTGAAAAAAGTATCTTTAATGAAGCTAAATCAGAGAATAAATGGATGGAAGCATCTCTAGTAAAGACTATCACAGTTGCTAGTAATGTTGGAGCTTTTAAACAAATGATAAATGATGGTGTAGATGGAATTTTATGTGAAAATAATGAAAAAAGCTGGGAAAAAGCTTTAGAAAAAGTTATTACAGATAAAATATATCGTGAAACAATTGCAAATAATGCCCATAAAAGAGTAATAAAAGATAATGTTACTGTCTATACTTCTCACGGAATTGGAAAGTTTATCAGAAGTAAATTAAAAAGAAATATTGGTTTTGTTCTTCCTACAACTAATATTAGTGGTGGAGTAAATGTTATTATGAGACATATTGCTATGCTAAAAAAAGCAGGTTATGATGTTACTGTAATTAATATGGATAGAAATAATGAAGATATTGAAAGTAGATGGGGAACAGTAAGAGTCTTAAAAAGTCACCGAACTAAATTCTTAGGGCACTTTGATACTTTAGTAGCTAGTTTATGGACTACTCTAGATTTTGTTAAAAAATATCGTAATGTAAAGAATAAAATGTATTTAGTTCAAAACTTTGAAACTGATTTTGCTGATTTTGGTCAATATATGCGAATAGATGCTAATCAAACTTATGAAGATGAAACTGGTGTAAAATACTTAACTATATCTAAATGGTGTCAAAATTGGTTAAAAGATAAATTTGAAAAAGAATCAAGTTATGCTCCTAATGGTATAGAATTAGAACAATTTCCTTTTAAGAAGAGAGAGTTTAAAGGAAAAATAAAAATATTAGTAGAAGGAAATAGTGAAGATTATTATAAAAATGTTGATGAGAGTTTTATGATAACTAATAATTTGGATCGCAACAACTATGAAATACACTATCTTTCATATGAAAAAGAACCAAAGGAATGGTATCGAGTTGATAAATTCTATCACAAAGTACCACATGATGAAGTTGGAAAAATATATGCAGCTTGTGACATTCTAATAAAGACAAGTATTCTAGAAAGTTTTTCTTATCCACCACTTGAAATGATGGCAACAAAAGGATTAGTTGTTGCACTAGAAAATGGGGGGAACGTTGAATATTTAAAAAATAATTATAATTGTTTATTCTATGAAAGAGGCAATATAGATGACGCAATTCAAAAAATAGAATTATTAGTAAATGATAAAAAACTAAGAGAGAGATTAATTAAAAATGGAATAGAAACTGTTAATGGTAGAGAATGGAAGAAAATAGAAAAAGAAATACTAGAATTATATAAATAAAGGTGAGTATTATGGGAATAAAGAAAACAAGAATAACAGAAAAAATTAGTAAAACAGATGCAATTAAATTACTTATTCTGTTTTTTACTCTTATTATATTATTATCCTTCTTAATTAACCCTAAAACTTATTGAATTATGGCAAGAGTAACATTTATGGACGGAATTGCATCCGTCAGTGGGAAAATCGGTGATGTAGTTTTTCGTAA
>CALCBO010000061.1 GCA_937897245.1 uncultured Caryophanales bacterium
ATGGTGATACCATTAACATAAAAGATGATTTAAATAATAGTTCCTCTTATTTTCTACAGGAGTTAAATGATAATGACATAATCACTTTAAAGTATACTAAAGTTAAAATTGATATAAACAAGGATACTTGCATTGAATTTTTAAACGATCAAGAATGGGATGATGTTGAGTCGTTATGTAACGGTGAACCTGATTCATGGGGAGATTCTTTAGTGGATTATATAGTTTGGGATGGAGCTGATTGGTACATTGAAAATGGAGTAATCAGTGGTGTTGAATATGAAGAAATCAAACCAGATATAATTATTACTGGATACAAGGAAGTTGTTCCAACTAACTTAGCAATACCAAGAGAAATAAATGGTAAAAAGGTAGTAGGAATTGCGGATGATTCATTTAAAAATAAAGGAATAACAAGTGTTACTATCCCTAATACAGTAGAGTATATTGGATCTAATGCTTTTGAAAATAATAATTTAGATGAAGTTAGTGTTAATGGTACAGATGTAATGATTAGCAATTGTGCTTTTGGAGATAAAGAAAGAATAACAACACATAATTTACCCCAAGAATACTTTTGTGTTGAAGGATGTGCAACAGGAAATAGTAATTTATCAGATGGATATAAATATACTAAAGGACAATACACATATTATTATATAGAAACTGATGATGGATGGGGAGTAGAATTAACAAATCCCACTTCTTCAAAACCAGTAACTTCTAAATTATGTAATATGGTAGATGAAAAACCAATAGTATCGATGTCTGATATGTTTAAAGATAGTAATACAAAAAGTATTGATTTTAGTAGTTTTGATACAAGTAATGTAAAAAATATGAATAGCATGTTTGAAGATATGTATAATATAACAGAATTGGATTTATCGAACTTTAATACTTCAAATGTTGAAGATATGTCAGGAATGTTTCAGAGGAATACTATAGCAAGTATTAATCTAAGTAGTTTTGATACAAAAAATGTAACAAATATGAGTGGTATGTTTTGCGTAATGCCAAATTTATCAGAATTAGATTTAAGGAATTTTAATACTTCAAAGGTTGAAGATATGTCATATATGTTTTCAAGTAATAATGTAACAAGTATCAATCTAAGTAACTTTGATACAAGTAATGTAAAAAATATGAGTTATATGTTTCCATATATGAATAACATAACAGAATTAGATTTATCAACTTTTAACACTTCAAACGTAACAAATATGGCCAGTATGTTTTATAATTCTCAAAATTTAGAAACAATATTTGCAAGTAATAATTTTATAAC
Organism: uncultured Caryophanales bacterium; assembly: GCA_937897245.1. The sequence goes on from CALCBO010000061.1 coordinate 1,289, forward strand.
TAATAATGTTAATAACTCATATAGTATGTTTGGAAATAATAATAAACTAGTTGGAGGAAGAGGAACTTGTTATAATAATGAACATAAAGATAAAGAGTATGCACATATAGATGGAGGAGAATTAAATCCTGGTTACTTTACTAAGAGGGGAACGAAAAAAATAATACTTCATCCAAATGGAGGAAGTATTGATGATAATGAATTTTATGTTTACGAAGCAGAAGAAATTGGAGATTTGCCAATTCCAGTTAGAGATGGTAAAGTATTCTTAGGATGGTATAGAGATTTAGAATGTACTATAAAAGTAGAATCTGACTACATAGTTGATTCTAGTTTGAATGAATTATATGCAGATTGGAGAGATTGTGAAAGATATCAGATAACATTTGATAAAAACAATGAAGATGCAGTAGGTATAATGGAAAATCAAGATATATTAGAACAGACTCCTGAATATCTAAATCAAAATGTGTATACATTAGAAAACTATGCATTTGTAGGTTGGAATACTGAAAGTAATGGATCTGGAACTAGTTACTTAGATGAAGCTGAAATAACAGTTTCTAGTAATATAACACTATATGCTCAATGGATAAGAGTTTATACTTTAACATTTGATAAAAATAATGATGATGCAACTGGAGATGTTTATTCTATAGAATTATTATCTGGTATTTCAACACAATTGCCTTATATTGCTTATGAACACTATAAATTAAATCAAAAAGTTGTTAAGTACTATAATACAAAAGCTGATTTATCTGGAATTTCATATTATAAAGACCAATTTATTACAATAACAAATGATACTACACTTTACGCATCTTGGGATACACCAGAAATTAGCGAAACAATATATTGGGCAATACAAGATAGAAATTCAGATAATGTAAAAGAAACTTTAGTAATATCAAGTCATAGAATTGACGGAGTATTAAGTGGTAGTTTTTCAGGAAACAGACATTTTTCAGACTTTTATGAAGTTCCGTGGTATCAAAGTGATGATTCACATAGTTTATGCTTCAAGATATCTAATATAGAAATTGACGGAATTGTTTCTCCTAAATATACAAGTAAGTGGTTTTATAAAGTAGGGACAGATGTCTCGTCATTAACAGGTAATTTAAATGATTTATATACATCAAATATAGTAAGCATGGATAATATGTTTTATGAGACAGGATATAATACTGATATTTTTAATTTTGATTTAAGTGGTTGGGATACCTCAAATGTAGAAAATATGTCATATATGTTTTATAAAGCAGGAATGAGTGCTGATAATTTCACTTTAGATTTAAGTTCATTTGATACATCTAATGTAAAATACATGAGTTATATGTTTTATAACGCAGGTCACTATTCTGATAATTTGAATCTGAATTTAAGTGGTTGGAATACCGCCAACGTAATAAAAATGCAATCTATGTTTGAAAATAGTTCAAATTGGGGGTATCAAACAGGTTTTAACTTGATAGGTCTAGATACTTGGAATACATCAAGTGTAACAGATATGAGTAATATGTTTAAGTATACAGGATATAAAGCAACAAATTGGAATATTGGAGATTTAAGTGAATGGAAAACCCAAAATGTAACTGATATGAGTGGTATGTTCTATCATGCAGGATCTGATGCTACTACCTGGAATATTGGAGATTTAAGTAATTGGAACACCTCAAAAGTAACGAATATGAGAACTATGTTTAGATGTGCAGGATCTGCTGCTACTATCTGGAGTATTGGAGATATAAGTGAATGGAATACATCAAATGTAACAGATATGTATGAGATGTTTAGAGCAGTTGGTACGAATGTTGCAACATGGGATATAGGAAATATAGGTAAATGGAACACTTCAAAAGTAGAAGATATGAGTTATATGTTTGCATTTGCAGGAAAAAATGCAACAACATGGAATGTAAGAGATTTAAGTGGTTGGGATACATCAAGCGTAATAAGTATGAGTTCGATGTTTTGGGAAGCTGGATACAAAGCTACAACATTTAATTTAGATTTAAGTACTTGGAATACATCAAATGTAACCGATATGAGTGATATGTTTCTTAATGCAGGATATTCTGCCACTAATTTTAGTATTAAAATACCATCTACTAATGGAAATAGTATTAGTAATTCAATAAGCAGAATATATGGTAATAACGTATCAACTTATACACCACCTCCTGATGGTAGAGAATTTACAGTTATTTCATAAAAGGATAATCTATTTTAACTATGATTATCCTTTTTTCTTTTATTATTGTTTCATTTTTAATAATGCTTTTTTACTGTAAATTATATATTTTATTATTGTTTCTCTATCAATACTATGTGTTTTATATTATAATTGATATATAAGATAGGTTTTAGGAGTAGGCTATGAATAAGAAAAAAATAAGTAAAAAGATTATATTAATAATTGTATTATTATTAATAAGTTTAGGTTATGCACTACTTAGTTCTAATTTAACTATAAATGGTAATAGTAAATTAGCTAGTAGTACTTGGGATATTCATTTTGATAATGTGG
>CALCBO010000062.1 GCA_937897245.1 uncultured Caryophanales bacterium
ACAGGAACCGACAGTTGTAGAAGGGTCTTTACTTCTCATAGCTGATAATTTAGCAATGGCCATAAAGTATTCATCCCAATTAATATAATCATTCCTTTTGCCTTCCATATTATCACTCCTTTAAAATATCATAACATAAAACTATAATAGATTAAACAAATTATGATATAATGATAAAAAGAGGTTGATAGTATGAAATCATTATGGAAGAATTTAAAGTTTGCATGGCAATACACCAAAAATGAAAAAACAAGATTTATATTATTTTTTATTTGTATCGTTTTTCATGTAATAATAAGTATTGTAATACCAATCTTAGGTGCTAGATTAATAGTATCTCTAACTAGTAATACTTTAACTCAAGTATTATTTGTAGCTATGTTAATATTTATGGTAGAAATAAGCAGAAATATATTTATCTACTTATGTAATTATTTTTCCCAAGTAATCTATCGCGAATCCTTTACTAGAATTCAACTAGATTTAGGAAAATCAATTCTAAAACTAACTAATTCCTGTATTGATGATAATTCCTCAGGTGTATTTATTGAGCGACTAACCAATGATACTTCTAAAATAGCAGATGTCTTTAACTTGATCAATTTTGAATTATCTACCATTATTACTAATATTGGAATCTTTGGAGCTCTCTTAATAATTGATTTAAGAATATTTCTTTATATTTTAATTATGACCATTATAATAGGAATAGCGGTTCATAAAAAAGAGGTGTTGAAAAACAAAAAAGATAAGGAATTTCGTAAAGAAAATGAAAATGTATCTGGCTTCGTAGGTGAATTAGTAAGAGGAGTAAGAGATATTAAAATGCTAAATGCTGAAAAAAGCTTTATAAAAGAATTTAATGCCAAACTTATTCATCTTAATCAAACTAGATATTCTAAAGGAAAAGTAAATCGTGAATATTCATTTTTAATTGGTTTTCTTCAAGATTTTTTTGATTTTTCAGTAATTACCCTAATTGTCTATCTATTAGTAAAACAAGAATTAACTGTAGCTGTTGCGATTATCGTTTATAACTATTCTAGAAATATTACATATATCGTTGATAGTTATAGTTATCTATTAGAAGGATTAAAAGACTTTAATCTATCAACCACAAGAATATTTGAAATAATCAATAGTGAAAAATATCCAAAAGAAGAATTTGGAAATATCTCTAAAAAAGATATTTATGGAAACTTTGAATTTAATAATATTAATTTTAGTTATAATGAAGATTTTCCAGTTTTATCTAATTTGTCATTTAAAGTAGATGCTTATAAAACAGTAGCTTTTGTTGGTAAAAGTGGAAGTGGTAAAAGTACTATTTTTAATCTACTGTGTAAAATGTATAATCCAGATTCTGGAACTATTACTATTGATGGGATAAATATTCAAGAATTAGATAAAGACTCTATTAGAGGAAATATTACAATTATTAATCAAAATCCCTATATCTTCAATCTTAGTATTAAAGATAACTTACGACTAGTAAAAGAAAATTTAACTGAGGAAGAAATGGTTGAGGCTTGTCGTATCGCTTGCTTAGAAGAGTTTATAAATGATTTACCTAACGGTTATGACACTATTGTAGGAGAAGGTGGTATTAATCTAAGTGGGGGTCAAAGACAAAGACTAGCTATTGCTAGAGCACTAGTTCAAAAAAGTAAAATAATCTTATTTGATGAAGCAACTTCAGCTTTAGACAATGTAACGCAAACTAAGATACAACAAGCTATTGAAAATCTCCAAGGAAACTATACTATTCTAATTATAGCTCATAGATTAAGTACAATAGTTAATTCTGACTATATTTTATTTCTTGAAAATGGTCACATTAAAGCTAAAGGAACCCACGAAGAATTATTAAATAATTCTCCAAACTATAAAAAACTATATCAAACTGAGATAGAACAACAATAACTCTGTTACTAACAAAATTGACAAAACACTAAAAATATGGTATAATATATACACATTTGAGAATAATACTATTATTCTTATGTGTAGGGGGTTATATGTTTAAATATTTAGGGAAAATCCTAATAGGGGGATTAATTATAATTGGTATTTATGCCAATTCATTAACTATGGATAGTAAAGCTAAAACAGCTGATATTTATTACGATAATTTTGAATATACTAATAATGTTGAATTTCATAAAGCATTTGGTCAAAATATTGATTATTCTGCTAATTTAGAAAATGTTGGAGATTTTTATGAGATTACTTTTGATATAATTAATAAGAGTGATTTTGATATAAAAATAGTAGATTATTATTGTCCTACAAATGATAATTATATAAATTATGAATTAACTTATAATAATGGTAAAAAAATATCTTTAGATGATACTTTAAAAAAAGGAGAAACTAAAAGATTTAAATACAGAGTTTCGTATGTTAACTTAGTAACTGAAGATAATTATGAATTTGATTCTAGCTTTTCAATCCAATATGAACAAAAGTTTTAATAAAAAGTCATGATAATTCTTGACTTTTTATTTGTAGAACGATATAGTTATTGCATAAGTGTGATGACGGGTGTGGAAAACCAAGAGCAGTATAGTAAAGAGCTGATTCTTCTAGAATAAGTAAGGTGGAACCGCGGAGTATTACTTCGTCCTTACAATATTCTAGGAGTTTTTTTTCCGTTAAAACACATAGTATAAAAAATGGAGGAAAGTTTAATGAAAAAATTGACAATGGAAAAATTAGTAAATTATTGTAAACAATATGGTTTTATATTTCAAGGATCTGAAATATATGGAGGACTTGCTAATACTTGGGATTATGGTCCATTAGGTAGTAGATTAAAAAATAATATAAAAGATACTTGGCGCAAAAGATTTATTCAAGAAAGACCAAATGCCTATGAAGTAGATGCCGCAATTCTAATGCATCCAAGAGTATGGGAAGCATCTGGTCATGTTGGTTCATTCTCAGACCCTCTAATAGACTGTAAGAATTGTAAAATGAGATATAGAGTTGATAACTTAATTGATGATTTCGATGAAAATGCACATGCTGATGGTATGACTCAAGAAGAAATGATGAATTATGTTAGAGAACATAAAGTACCATGTCCAAAATGTGGAAAAAGTGATTATACAGATATACGTCAATTTAATTTAATGTTTGAAACTCATCGTGGAGTAACTGAGGATGGCAAAAACAAAGTTTATTTAAGACCAGAAAATGCTCAAGGAGAATATGTTAACTTCTTAAATGTTCAAAGAACTATGAGAGCTAAATTACCATTTAGTATAGGACAAATTGGTAAAGCATTTAGAAATGAAATAACTCCAGGAAACTTTACCTATAGAACAATTGAGTTTGAACAAATGGAATATCAAACTTTCTGTAAAGAAGGAGCAGATAGCAAAATATATCAATATTTTAAAAAGTATGCAAAGGACTTTTTCTTAGAATTAGGATTACCTGAAGACAAGTTGAGATATCATGACCATGAAAAACTAGCTCATTACGCTAAAGAAGCATGTGATATAGAATATAAATTTAATTTTGGTTGGGGAGAAATAAATGGTACTCATAACCGCACTGATTATGATTTATCAAGACACCAAGAATATTCTGGTATTTCTCAAGAATATTTAGATCCTGAAACAAATGAAAAATTTATTCCGTATATTATTGAATCAACAATAGGTTGTGATAGAGCAGTTCTTGCCATACTTGATAATGCTTATACCATTGAAGAACTTGAAAATGGTGATGTAAGAGAAGTTTTAAAAATTTC
>CALCBO010000063.1 GCA_937897245.1 uncultured Caryophanales bacterium
AGAGCAAAAAAATGCTCTTTTTTTGTTTATTTTAAAAAAAATAGATAAGACTACAGGTAGAGTCAAAAGTTTATGAAAACTTGTGATTCAGGCGAGAAAACGTATTATCTATAGTTGCTATTTTGATAAAACAGATGTTTTACGTTTTTCGTAAATAATAGGAAGGAATTAAAACTTTCTTTCAATACAGAAAAAAGCCTATATTTGAGCGCAATGAGGGTATCGGGTCTCACATGTATTTTTAAAACTGTGATATTTTTAGTTGAGATGATATTGTGAACTTAGCTCTATTAATTTCAACCATCTATCCTGCATAAGCATATCATCATTAAATAGTCCATCATCAACTGGTGTTTTATATTTTAGTGATGAATGTTGTCTAAGGAAGTTGAAAAAACACACAAAAAGAACCATGTAGCTATTTGCACATTCTAGTTTGTCATATCCATTTGTGCCATAGTAGTTTTGTTTGTAGGTTCTATTCAATCGTTCCTCTATCTGCTTGAATGGTCTGTACTTTTTGGATATCTCATCTTTGTTTGATACTCCAATAACCTGCTGTAAGTCGAATTTGATATCATTGATTTCAAAAAAGACTTGTGCTGCATTATAGATTGGATTTGCATCTGTAATAAGCAGTAGATTTTCAGGAATCTCTGTATAACGTCTTAAGCAGTCATAGATAGATTTACAAGCACATTCAGTATCTCTTGTAGGATAAATCATATAAGAAGTAATGATTTTACTATAAGGATCTGACCAGAAGAAAACATAGTGATTCTGTCCTCTTACTTTGATATAGGTTTCATCACCAGTGAGGATATGACCTAATTTGTAAGGATAGGAATCAATAAGAGGCTTAATGATATTTGAAACCGTTGCTGCATAGTTGATAACAGTTTGATGAGAAATCTTAAGGCCATGAACCTGTTTAAGAATCAATGCAGTCTTTCTGGATGAAAGTCCAAAGTTAACGTAATAAGTTAAGACAAGACCAAGGACCTTATAATCAAAGTGTATCCTGGAAAGATTAACAGGAGAATCAATAGACTGATCCAGCTGTTTAAGATTATCCAAATTGAATTTAAAATCACGATAATGATACCTTAAACGATACTGATGACTAGAGGTCTTAAGTGTTTCTCTCTTATCGCTATCATAGATTTTCTTGTTTTTAAGATAGTAGGGGCACTTATCGTTAGGACAATGATAGACAAGATAACCTTTTCTATCATGTTTAAGATCAAGTTTTCTTCCACAGTGAGGGCAATAGATACCAGTTTCACCAGATAAATCTGTCTTTAAAGTAAAAGTATTATGACAGGCTTTGCATTTGAATTGACCTTTGCCATTATTATCATAGATATATTCTTCAGGTGCGCCACAAAAAGGACAGACACCATGAAAAGTAAAGGCATCAGGATTTCTACGTTTAACAGGAGTTAAAGGAGAACCATTTAACATAGATCCTCTTAAGATATCATCAAAAGATATCTGAGCAGGAGCTTCTTTCTTGAATACAGGCAAGCCATCAACGGTGAAATCGGCATAAGGTATGGTTTTATCAATATGTTGAGTCTTTTTCAAGCGAGAAACTTCTTTATGAAGAACTTTAGAAATATGATTAGAAAAGAAATCATTTAACCAGTTCAAATGAGAAGAAGCCTGATCAAGATGATATAAGAAATCATTAGAGTTCAAATGATAAGATATATCAGAAGGAATATGCTTAAGAATAAGTAAAGGTTCAAAGAATTGAGAGAATTTAAAAAGAGATTTAGAAAAAGTATTTATATTATTTAAAATTGATGTTATACTATCCATGATGAAACAATCCTTTCTATATTGATTTTGTGGTGAAACAAGTATAACATGGATGTTTCATCTTTTTTAGTATAAAACGAAAAAAGATGATTAAAAAGATATAATCAATAATCATTTTATTGTTTATATATAAACAAATAAAGGTAGTGATGTTTGTATCAGTGATGCTGATTTTTGACACTACCGTTTATATGAGGAGGTGAAAGTATGAAAAATGTAGTAAAAACTGAATTAGCACCTGGTGCTATTGGACCATATAGTCAAGGAATTGATTTAGGAAATATGATTTTCTTTTCAGGACAAATTCCTTTAGATCCTGTAACTGGAGAGATGCCTGAAGGAATTGAAGCACAAACAGTAAGAGCTTTAGAAAACGTAAAAGGGCTATTACAAAGTCAAGGATTAGACTTCTCTAACGTTGTAAAAACAACTGTATTTTTAGATAACATGAATGATTTCGCTACTATGAATGGTATTTATGCTCAATATTTCGTAGAACCATACCCTGCAAGAAGTGCTGTAGAAGTAGCAAAATTACCTAAAGGTGCTTTAATTGAAGTAGAAGTTATTGCAGTGAAATAATAACATTAAGAGATTGATATCATAAATATCAATCTCTTTTAATTTAATAAATAAATCATGAAGTTAAGATATCCTGCAAAAGTTACCCATAATAAATATGGTATCATCAGTAAACCTGCGAGTTTATTAATATTATAGAACTGTATTGTTGTTATGAGAATAAGAATCCATAATATAATTAACCATATGAATGCAAACAAATAAGCTTCTAAATTAAAAAATATAATAGACCAAAAGAAATTAAAAATAAGCTGTATTTCATAAGTTAGTAAAGCATTATTCTTGTTATAGAAATAAGATGTATAAACAAGATATGATGCTATTCCCATTAAGATATATAATATTGTCCATACTATAGGAAATAACCATCCAGGTGGTGCTAGAAGTGGCTTATTAAGTAAGGAAAAAGTAGACATACTATTTCTAGTAAGTAATGCAGATAGAAAACCTACTGCTAAGGGAATAAGAATACATACAATAAGAGTTTTTATTTTTTTGTTCATGATCTCACCTAATATTATATTATGCTCTAAAATAAAAAAAATAACGCTTAAGCGTTATTTCATTTCTTCTGCTACTTTTTCTAACATAGAACGAATAGGTAGATTATAAGGACATCTACTTTCACATAGACCACATTTAATACAATCTTGAGCAGTAACTTTCATTGACCAATATCTATCTTTAGCCCAAGAAGCTAAACCATATCTTCTTAAATAGTTTACGAACAAAAAGTTAGAAGGAATATTGATACCTTGAGGACATGGAGCACAATAACCGCATCTTCTACAGAATTCTTGTCCTAATTCTTTTTTTATTTCTTCACATTTTAATTGATCTTCTTGACTTAATAATTCAAAAACTTCATTACTACAATTATCTTTAACTTCTTCTACATTTCCCATACCAGGAATAACAATTGTACAATCAGGATTATTTAAAATATATCTTAACCCTAATTTAACATCATCAATATTACCACCAGCTACTGGTTTCATTGCAATAAAACCAATATTTTTATCTGTACATTGTCTCATTAAATCAGCACCTTGATTTTCAACAATATTATATGGAAACATAATTGTTTCAATCTTATCTTCAAATTCTGTAATTAATCTTTCAAAAGCTTCTACACCATGAGCAGTAGCACCTATATGTTTAATCTTACCTGCTTCTTTTGCTTCTAATAAAGCTTTATAAGCACCATTTTCACCAAAACAAGTATCAAACTCTTCATCAGACTTAATATTATGGATCTGATATAAATCAATATAATCAGTCTGTAGATTATTTAAACTAACTTCGATATCTCTTTTCATATTTTCATAATCTCTAGACATTGATTTTGTTGCAATAATCCATTGTTCTCTATGACCTTTTAAAGCATTACCAAAAAACTCTTCAGATACAGTATAACCTCTTGCGGTATCTAAAAAATTAATTCCTTGATTCATACACTCTTCAATAACATTATATGCTTCTTGCTGATCCACTCGTTGAATAGGAATACCACCTAATCCTACAACAGATACTTTTAATCCTGTTTTCCCTAATGTTGTATATTTCATCATTCTTACCTCACTTGTCACTATTTTATACTTAAATATGATATCTATCAATATTAAATCATTAATTTGAATCTTTTATGAAAAAAACATCGGATAAATTTGAGACTAATTTATTTTGGAATCGCAAATAATAGATATGTCACTTTTTCCTCTCTTTACAAAGAAGATGAGTTACATGTATATCATTTTTACGAGTACATGAATTATATACTGTTTCATGTTTATTCAAATTGATTGTTAATATACAATTTTATCACCACTTATTTCGATAATACTGTTAATAGGAATCACTTCTTTTACTATTTGGATAGATTTAGAATATTCTAGATCTATTTTTGCTACCATTCCTTCTAATGCAATATATTCATCATGAGAATAATATACAATTTTAATAATCATTCCGGGTTTCACTTGTAATATCTTACAGTTAAGTTCATCACAAGTATCAGGAGATAAATCTTTCTTTTCAACTTTGATTTTCTCTTTTTCTTTAATAATGGCTCTAAAACCTTTTAATGCATCATATGGTAAAAATTGATTTGCACGTTCTATATTTTTACTCGGCATTATGTCCACCTACCAATTTATTTCTTGTTGGAGTTGTAGCTTTATCTAGCATGTTCATTCCCTTTAAAATAGAATTTTTACCATATTTATGCTTAATTCCAACAATTGCCTGCTGTAATTTACGTTCTTCTTCTAAAGCTTCATAGTCACTAAATAAATCAAAGGATTCATACATCTCATCAACAATATTACCAAAACTAATACCTATTTGTCTAATTGGATATCTGTAATCAGTAGTCTTTTCAAATAATTCTATAAATTCTTGAACTATTATTCTATATGAGTTTGTACGTGTTGTCATTTTTCTAGAACCACCTGTTGGTTTTCTTACATCTTTCGAATATCCAATAGATAAAGCTATATGATCCGTTACAAGATGTCTATCAACTAAATCTAGTACGTTTACTTCTACCATTTCTTTCACAACTAAAAAAGCATCTTCATACTTATAATCCTCAAATAATATCTGATGATTAGATAACGAATTACTTTTAGGTTTATATCTTTTGATATCTGCAATAGTTGTTGGTTCCTTGCCCCAGGCATGATCAATCAAGAATGTCGCATTAATACCAAATTCTTTGTATAATACATCTTCATCCATGTGGGCAATTCCGCACATATCATAAACTCCATACTTAGCAAGTCTATTAGAAATACCTCTACCAATCTGCCAAAAATCGGTTAAAGGTGTATGATGCCATAAAGTTCTTTTATATTCATTCTCATCTAGATAAGCTATATGACTTTCATTATGTTTAGCACTAATATCTAAAGCAATTTTTGTGAGATACATATTTGTACCTATACCAGCTGTTGCAGTAATACCAGTTGTATTATATATATCATTAATGATTGTTTGAGCTAATTCTTGTTCATTCATCTGATATAAGTTTAAATAAGAAGTTACATCTAGAAATGCTTCATCTATAGAATAAACATGAATATCATCTTTAGAAATATATTTCAAATAGATTTCATATATTTTAGCTGAATATTCCATATATAATTTCATTCTAGGAATAGCAGTATAATATTCTATACTATTAGGTATTTCAAATAATCGACATCTATTTCTAATACCCAATTCTTTTAATCTAGGAGAAATCGCAAGACAAATAGCTCCCTTGCCTCTACTAGGATCAGCTACAACTAAATTCACCTCAAAAGGATCCCATCCTCTTACAACACATTCTACAGAGGCAAAAAAAGTTTTTAAGTCAATACATAGATATGTTTTCATCTTTCCTCCTCCTTCAACAGTATTATAGCTTATGTAAGTTGCATAATCAATAATAAAATGCAACTTACAAATATTGTGAAGAGTTAATATAGAGAAATTTGTTGAATAAAAGTATATAAAATGCAAAGGTGTCACAATTATGTTTTTTGGATTTTATAAAAATAAGAACATGATATAATAGAAAGAGAGGAAATAAGAATGGGAAGAATATTTATTACTGGTGATGTACATTGTCCATATGATATTTATAAATTAAATAGTAAGAATTTCTCGATAGGTAAGCTATTAACCAAAGATGATTATGTTATTATTTGTGGTGATGCAGGATTTGTCTGGTCAGGAAATAAAGAGGATCAATGGTGGATTAAATGGATCAGTGAGAAACCTTGGACAACTTTATTCGTGGA
>CALCBO010000064.1 GCA_937897245.1 uncultured Caryophanales bacterium
CACCTACTTTATATACTTCTTTTAATAAATCATCATCTTTTAGAGAGAAATGTTCTTCAGGAACACTAATCTTTCCTCTTAATTCGGAAGCTCCTACTCCTAGGCGTAAATCTAGGAAGTCTTCTTGATCTATTTCTCGTTCCCAAGGATTTCTTTTCTTTTGATATATTATTTCTTTAATTTGAGTTAAGGGTAAATAATTATCAATTAAGATTTGTCGTTGAATTTTCATTTCAGTTTGTATCTTTTCTTTTTTAGATTCTAGATAAGCAAGATACTTGGTTGATCTTTCATGCTCACGTTTCTTTTTTTGTTTCTTTTGATATCTTCTTTGCATTGCAGGCCATAATAACATGGTGGAAATCATAGCTCCAGACATTATTAGAGTTGGCATTGCGGCACCTAAATCTACAGTTCCATTGATAACTCCTGTTAATGAATTCATTCCCATAGTCATAGACATCATAGCCATTGTTAACATTGGACCTAATGTATAAATTAATGGAGTTTTATCTTCTTCCTCTCTAGCTGGAGGAGGATCAATTTGAATTACCGTTTCTTCTATTCCTGTTTTAAATCTAGGAGCTCTATAGAAATAATCATCTTCTTTATAAAATTCAATACTTTCTTCATCAGGATTATCCATAATGGTTTGTTTTTGGATAACAGTCCCAACTGTTTCAAAAGAACTACTATCAATTTTCAAATATGATGGAATATTATTTAGAATAAGTGAATCTTTCATGATAATTATTTTTAAACCCATGATAAAAATAATATCTCCATATTCTAGCTTTTTAGAAGAAATTGAAACATTATTTACATAAGTTCCGTATTTACTATTTAAATCTTGAATAACCCAATTATTATTATTGTATATTAATCTTGCTTGTTGATGAGATACTAGTGGGTAATTGTAGTATATTTCTGATCTATTATCGGTTCCTATTAGTATTTCTTTAGATTCTGTTACTTTTAATTTTAATATTTCTTTTTCAGTTGAAGGAGAACAATACAAAATAACATACTCATTATCGGTATTAACTTTTAAAAAGTATAAGCTATAATCTTTTAAAATAGCTGACTCTACTTGGTGATTTCCAGACATTATTTTTGTTTCAAAGTCACTTTTAATTTTCCATTCACCATTATATTCTTCAACGTTTATTAAGTTTCTCGTATTTCCAAAATAGTCATTATCTGTTATCCAATAATTTCCTGATACTTTGGTAGGTAAAGAAAAATTATAAATTTTTTTCTTTTTGATTAATCTAACTATCATTAGAAATCACCCCGTATTATTCTCATTATATATCTAATTATAACTTTTTTTTTGGTATTTTACAACAAACTTTTAAGATATTCTTTACTTAGCTAAGAACTTATTCGAATACTTTACATATGTTATAGTGGTGATACTATTATGATTGATTACTTATTATCTATTAATACAGTATATTTAGCTTTGATTGCGGGTATTTTTTCTTTTATTTTTACGATATTGGGAGCAAGTGTTGTTTTTTTATTTAAAAGGGTAGAAAAAGTGATTATGGATATTATGTTATCTATATCAGCAGGGATTATGTTATCAGCTGCATTCTTTTCTTTACTTAATCCAGCAATTGAATTAGTTCATACTTTAAAACTTAATATGTGGATTCATATTGTCGGGGGCTTTGTATTTGGTTGTCTATTAATATTTGGTGGTAATTATTTAGTTTCTTATTTGACAAAAATATACAAAAGTACTTTACACAGTATCAGACGTGATATTATGTTATTCAGTTCTATTACTTTACACAATATACCTGAAGGGTTAGTAATAGGTGTTGCCTATGGAACTATTTTATATAGTAGTAATTGTATGATTGCATTATTATCAGCCGTTTCGTTAACTATTGGAATTGCTTTACAAAATTTTCCAGAGGGAGCTGCAATCAGTTTACCTTTAAGAAGGGATGGCTTTTCTTTAAAAAAAGCATTTATGTTTGCTTCTTTAAGTGGAATAGTTGAACCTATTTCGACAGTGGTAGGTGCTCTTTTAGTACTAAAAATAAAACTATTTCTTCCATTTATTCTATCTTTTACGGCTGGAGCGATGCTCTTTGTAGTAATAATGGAGATGATTCCTGAAAGTCAAAAAAATTCAAATAAAGCTGTTATGACATTATTTGAATTATTTGGTTTTTTAATGATGATGGTTATGGAATTATTACTAGGATAATATCCACATCTCTTAGTGTAGTTAAATATCTTTATCCACAGAATACTGTGGATATTTTGTAGTTAAATCTGTAAACGAAGCTATTTTTCCTTCTAATTTTTTATATATGGAATCTGAACCAATAAATGAAAAAAGACCTATCCACAGATTGTGGGGAAAACTAAGTGTAGTGAATGTGTATGAAAATAGAATTCCAAATAAGATGTTGATTAGAAATGAATATAGAGTTAAATAATTACTACTAGAAAACAATCTTTTAGTTTTCTGTACAAAGGTACAGGTTATTGTGCCAAGTATAGTTGATATAATTAATGTATCACGTAAAAAATCTAGGTTAATCATAAGACCTCCTAGATTATTATATGTATTAAAAAATATTTTTAGCATATTATTTAATGTTATCTTTTACCTTTTCTAAATTATAATTGAGACTTTTTTCTAAATCACCATGATAATATATATTTTCTTCACCAATATACATGCCAAATGGTTCAAATGGACATCTACCTATAATTATTCCTCCTAAAGATTTGTGAAATTTATTTGAGGGATTTCCAACTAAACATTTGGTTATTAA
>CALCBO010000065.1 GCA_937897245.1 uncultured Caryophanales bacterium
CAGCAGAAGAATGACGAGCGTAAGAGAAACCTGGAAAAATGTCTGGATCAGTTCCAGCCATTTGTTTCGATGCAGTACATCCTTATATGCATTACTGATCAGGCCGATCAGAAGATAAACGATCAAAAGAATGATGCCAAACTGAATAAACGGATTAAACAAATAGCGTGGAATACTTTTAAAAATACTGGGGATATTAATACTTTTTTAGAAATGGCAGAATTAGAAAATATACAAAAATTGAAATAGTAGAAGTAAAAGATGAAGGAATAGTAGAAGAAGAAAAAGCTCTAAAACTAGAAGAAGAAAAAATACTAAAACATTTATCAGATAGAGATTATTTAATTACTCTAGAAATAGAAGGAAAACAAATAGATTCTCTAGAATTTGCTAAAAAAATAGATAGTATTATGATAGAGAATAGTAATATAGTGTTTATTATTGGTGGTAGTTATGGCCTATCTCAAACTATAAAAAATAAAGCTAAATATCATCTATCATTCTCTAAAATGACATTTCCTCATCAACTATTTAGAGTACTTCTCATAGAACAAATATATAGAGCATATAAAATAAATAATAATGAAAGATATCATAAGTAGGTGAAAAAATGATTGGTAATAACTGGGATAAAGTATTAAAAGAAGAATATAAAAAAGAATACTTTCAGAATCTTTTAGATTTTATAAAAAAAGAATACTCAACTAAGACTATCTATCCTAAACAAAATGAAGTTTTTAATGCATTTCGATATACTGATTTTAGTAATGTAAAAGTAGTAATTATAGGTCAAGATCCTTATCATGGACCTAATCAAGCAGAAGGACTATCATTTTCTGTAAGTAATGAAGTATTAAAGCCTCCGTCCCTTCAGAACATTTTTAAGGAACTTGAAAGTGATTTGAAAATACCATTTCCGAAAGCTAACTCATTAAAGCCATGGGCCAAACAAGGAGTGCTTTTACTAAATGCAGTTTTAACAGTAGAAGAACATAAGCCTACATCTCATAAAAATAAAGGCTGGGAAACTTTTACTGATGATGTTATTAAAATAATTAATGAAAAAAAAGAACATGTAGTATTCATCTTATGGGGAGCATATGCTAAAGCTAAAAAGGAACTAATTACTAATCATAATCATTATATAATTGAATCAGCTCATCCTTCACCATTTTCTGCTAGGAATGGTTTCTTTGGTAGTAAACCATTTTCTAAAACTAATAATTACTTAAAAAGCAATAATATAAAAGAAATAAATTGGAGGATAGAATAGTGAAAAAAATATTAAATAAAATATCAGATTATTATATTATTTTCTGTATATATGCCCTAATAGGTTGGTTATATGAAGTATTATGGATGTGGTTTGTAGTACCACCTCATCATTTTGTTAATAGGGGAGTTCTTCTAGGACCGTTCCTACCAATATATGGTTTTGGAATGCTCATACTATTACTTCTTCTATATAGATTTATGAGTAAAAAACATCCTATAAACAATCCAATTAATATGATAATCTCAACAAGCACTCTAGTTACTTTTATTTATACAACTATTATAGAATATACTACTACTCCTAAAATACTAAGTGTTACATATTATCTACATAATTATGGTTTATATTTACTATTAATAAATATTATTATAATAGTAATTACCTATATAATAATAAATAAAACTACTAATAAAAAAATTAAGAATATAGACTGTACCATAGTAATAGTATTTCTTCTAATATGGATTATTACTACTCTAATAGAATATGTATCACATTACCTAATAGATACTTATTCCCATAAATTACTTTGGGATTATACTAAAGACTTTTTAAATATAAATAAAAGAGTTAATTGGGATGCTAGTAGAAACTTCGCAATTGGTGGAACTTTTTTGTTATATATAATTCAACCTTTTATTAATAAACTACTTAAAGTACTAAAAGATAATCAAAAACTATTAATAACTATTATTATAGGTATTCCTATGTTACTAGATTTTATCTTAAGAATAATCATAAAAATATAATATCCACAGAACTTGTGTATATTATTATTCTAAATAATTATGAGATTTACAGTAAATAAAAAAAATAGCTTTGATTGAAATTACCAAATATTTACATATTATTATTATTTATATATAATAAAATAGAAATAATAAGAAAATTGAGGTGAATTTAATGAGTGGACCAAAAGTTGAAGAATACTCATTGTTTGATAAAGCTATTAATACTTCTGAGAAACTAATTACTAATGTTGAAGATTGTTCAACTACATTAAATAATAGTAAAAGTGAATTAAACAGTGATAGCATATTTGTTGGACCAATTTGCCAAGAATGTGTAACTGCTTTTGAAGTTGCAAATTCAAAGATTAAAGGAATAACTACAAATATAAACAGTACTAAAGAATTTTTATCTACTGCAAAAAATGATTATAGTACTACTGATAAAAACTCAGCTAACACAGTAAAAAATGTTGGTGATAACAGTCAGAAAAAAAGTACGCAAAAGACAACTAACACTACTGGATCCTTAACAGATGCTAATAGAGAAGATATTGTAAAATTCGCTGAAAGCCAGATTGGAGTTAATTATAATAGAGGAGATAATCCTGATGGTTCAGGAGGTTTATGGGAAAATGATATTGCAGACCAACAACTCTCATGTAATGGTTTAACAAGAGTTTGTTATGAAGCTGCTGGTATTGAAATTCCTCTAGGTTCACAAGATCAAATGGCTAATATGAAAGTAGTTTCAACTGGTTCATTAGATACAGTCCAACCAGGTGATATTATTTGCTTTGATAATAGTGGGGATAGAGGACAAATCCGTGATGATATTGATTATCAAGATTGGAGTTACGATCATGTAGCTATATATGCAGGAAATGGC
This sequence comes from uncultured Caryophanales bacterium, assembly GCA_937897245.1. The sequence continues at coordinate 2,894 of CALCBO010000065.1, forward strand.
GAAATTATAGAATCATTACCACAGACAGGTGTAAGAAGAAGAAGCATAGGCGATGATGAATTTTCTTTTGCAGTCACATATGATAAAAATAGTTAAGAATAATTATATATAAGACAATTAGAAATGTATAAAGTACATTTCTTTTTATTCTATGAAAAAACCCACAGAAACTAAACTTGTGGATTTTATTTATTTATATTTTGTGCTTGTACAGCAGTAATAGCAACTACTCCAACAATATCATCTGCACTACAACCACGACTTAAATCATTTATAGGAGCAGCTATTCCTTGAGTAATAGGACCATATGCTTCTGCTTTAGCTAATCTTTCAACTAATTTATAACCAATATTTCCAGCATCTAAATCAGGAAAAACTAAGACGTTTGCTCGACCAGCAATTTTACTATTAGGAGCTTTACTCTTCGCAATCTCCGGAATAATCGCCGCATCTAATTGTAACTCTCCCTCAATCAAATACTCTGGGTGTTCTTTATTAGCTATTTTAACAGCTTCTACAACTTTATCAACATCAGCATGTTTAGCACTACCCATCGTAGAATGAGAAAGCATAGCAACAATTGGTTCTTTTTCTACTAATAATTTAAAAGTTTTAGCACTACTAGATGCAATAGCAGCCAATTTTTCACTTGTAGGATTCTGTTCTAATCCACAATCAGCAAATACAAAAGTACCATTTTCTCCATATTCACAATTAGGCACAATCATTAAAAAGAATGCCGATACTAACATTGTATTAGGAGCAGTTTTTATAATCTGTAATGCTGGTCTTAAGGTATTAGAACTAGAATGACATGCTCCAGATACTACTCCATCAGCCATTCCTAACTTTACTAACATACATGCAAAGTACATATAATCTTCATGTAAAAGTCTATATCCTTCTTCATAAGTCATACCTTTTTCTTTACGAAGTTCAACAAACTTATCAATCAACTCTTCAGTTAATTCACTAGTATCAGGATCAATAACCTCTATTTCATTAAAACGAAAATTAGCATCTAATTTTCTTATTTTATCAGGGTTACCAATCACAACTAATTCTGCAATACCTTCCTCTATTATTTCATCAGCTGCTTGTAATGTCCTAATATCCATAGATTCAGGCAGTACAATTTTCTTAATATCTTTCTTTGCTCTTGATTTTATCTTATCAATAAACCCCATAAATAACCTCCCTATTTAGAATTTAATATTTCAAATATTTCTCTTTTCTCATTATTATAGAACTCTTTTTTCTTATATCTTTTAAAAAAAGCAATAATTAAAGAAGGAAAAGCAACAACTAATTGATTAAATTCAACTACAGTATCATTATAAAACTTAATTGCTCCTATAATATTCTCTTCATTTGTATTTAATTCTTCTAATATATTTACTAAAGAATCGCTTTTTAATAACTTTTCATTATCATCTAAAGTTTTAAACAACTCATTATAACATTTCTTTAATAACATATGATTTTCAAAATTATTTCCTTCTTCAAAAGGTACATCTAATTCTACCATAAAATCATCTATTTTTAATTCTTTTTGAATAATTGGCTTAGTCCTTTCCAATAACTCATGTTTTTTCTGTAAATATAAATCAATATCTTCTTCTGCTTTATCTATCTTTATAATAGCGAGTTGAAACTTATTACGATATATAATATAAATAATTAATAAGAACGCAAAAATAACTCCTATCCCAATTGCTAATTCTATCATATCTTCCCTCCATCTTTCAAGAAGATTATATCAAAATAAAATATTTTATACAATAAAAAGATTACGATTAATCCGTAATCTCATCAAAAGTTAAATCTGTCTCTTTTGGTTCTGTTCCTTTTAAAAAATATACTAACTTAGTATTCTTACTATTATCACTTACTGGTTTTCCAGAAATTGGTTCTACTAATACCCCCACTACATTTTTAGGTTTTTCATACCATCCTTCATCTTCAGCTAAATCTTTTTCTACTTCTTCTACTGTTTGATACCATATATTTTGCGCATACTTATAATCACTTTTTGTTAACTCTTCATTTTTATCATGACCTACCCAAACTGCACAAACTATATTTTTATTAAAACCAATATTCCAATTATCACTACTAGTAGTACCACTTTTTAATCCATATACATGTTTTAATTTAGCAGATAAACCTATAGCTGTTGGATAATTATAATCAATATATGAAGAATCATATGTAGCTGTTAGTAAATTATTAAGGATATATACTAAACTAGAATTTAATACTAATTCTTTTTCATTATTAGCTTTATATAAAGTTTTACCATTACCATCTACTACTTTTTCAATAAAATGAGGAGTTACTTTATAACCTAAATTAGCAAATGCCGAATATCCAGCAGCCATATTTAAAATACTAATCTCATTAGTACCTAAAGGAAGAGAAGGAACACTATCTAATTTTTCCGTAATACCAACTCTTCTAGCCACATTTATTAAAGAATCAAAACCTAAAAACATATGAGTCTTAACAGCATAAATATTTTCACTATAAGCAATAGCTGTAGCCATTGAAATAGGTTTATTTCCATATTTATCATTATAATTTACTGGTGTATAAACCTCTCCATCTTCAATAGGAAAACTAGTTTTTTCACTAATAAAAGCAGAACTAGCTGTAAATCCATTTTCTAAAGCAGCATAGTATAAATAAGGCTTCATAGTAGACCCAACCTGTCTAGTAGAAGATATAGCTCTATTATAAGTAGATTTATTATAATCTCTACCACCTATAAGAGCCATAACTCCACCAGTATTAGGATCCATAATAACACTACTAGTTTCTAACGAATCATTATTTGAAAAAGCCTCCTTAGTCTTATTCTCTAATATACTTTGAGCTTCATAATTCAAAGTTGTATATACTTTAAGCCCTTTAATCTCACTATAATTATTAGGAATAGAATTAATACTTTTTAGTTCATTTAAAACAGCATCTTGATAATAATGAATACTAGATAAAGACTCAGTCTTATCATCTCCTATAAAACTTAACTCTTCTTCATATGCTTTATTCATTTCCTCTTTAGATATTATTCCATTATTAACCATATTCTTAAGAATAACTCTTTGTCTTTTCTTACAAGCCTCTAAATTAATAAGTGGTGAATAATTACTAGGAGCTTTAGGAATAGCAGTTAAAATAGTAGATTCAGCTAATGATAGGTCTTTAGCACTTTTACCAAAATAATACTTACTAGCATTCTCAATTCCATATTTACCATGTCCATAATTAATAGTATTTAAATATCCTTCTAATATCTCATTCTTACTATAATTAGCCTCTATTCTTAAAGTATATAACGCTTCATCCCATTTCCTTTTAAAAGTCTTATCAAAATCTAAAAATAAGTTTTTAGCATACTGTTGAGTAATAGTAGAAGCTCCTTGATTCATATTATGATTAGATATATTAGTAACTAAAGCTTTCCCAATTCTTAAAAAATCAAACCCAAAATGTTTATAAAAATTCTTATCTTCTGTATTAATAGTAGCTTCAATTAGATATTTACTTATTTCATCTAAATTAACCCATTCTTTAGCTTCACTCCCTTGAAAAAACTCTTGTTTATCTCTATCATACATAATAATATTATTAGCACTATTTATAGTAATAGTAGGTGCTGTTTTTATATAAAAAATACCTCCACCTATAATTATAAAACTAATAATAAGCAAATACTTAGTAATCTTAATAATCTTTCTAAAGAACTTCATCTTACCCCTCCAATCATTATTAGTATTATAAATAAAGCAAAAAATATGTATTAAAATAAAAAATAATGTGATATAATCATTACAGCAAATTTGAAGTGGGTGATTTTATGTCAAAAATAAGAATAAAAACCATTATCAAAAATTCTCATCAAGAAGAAACCAATGCAGTAAATGCTATTCTAATAGATGATATATTAAAATATAAAGAAAAAGATAATACTGTTGTTATATATGATTATAAAGTAAATAAACTACTCCGAGAGAATAAAGAATTAAGAATGAATTATAACTTCAACAATCATCATAAAACAACTGGATTATTGACTATTAAAGAGTTAAATAGTACTACTAGTATTAATATTAAAACTAATCATATTAAAAGAAAGGATAATGATATAGTAATAAAATATCAAATAGATGATGAAGAATTTCTATATCAAATAGAGGAGATAAAATGAGTATATTGAAGAACTTAGAAAAAGAATTAAAAAATATCGTTGAACAAGCTGGTTATAAAGTAGATAATCTAGCTTTAGAACCATCTAATAGAAGAGATTTAGGTGAATATCAATTAAATGATGCTATGCAATTAGCTAAAAAATATCATGAAAATCCTAGAGAAATAGCTAATAAAATAGTTACTGAATTAGAAAATAATGATAAATTTGAAAATATTAATATAGCTGGACCTGGTTTTATTAATTTTAGCCTATCAAGTAACTATATAAATGAAATATTAAATTTAATGAATGAAGATATTTATAATAATATTGATAAGGTCGAAACTAAAAAGATTATTATAGATTATGGAGGAGCTAATGTCGCTAAAGCCCTACATGTTGGTCACTTAAGAAGTGCTAATATTGGAGAAGCTTTAAAAAGATTAGCTAATTTATTAGGATATGAGGCTATAGGAGATGCTCATTTAGGAGACTTTGGTAGACCTTTAGGTCTTGTTATTAAAGAAATAAAAGATATGTATCCCAACTTACCTTATTTTGATGAGAATTATACAGGGGACTATAGTGAAGTAGAACTACCTATTACTAATGAAGACCTAGAAAGAATCTACCCTCTAGCATCCCTTAAAGCTAAAGAAGATGAAGAATACTTAGAAGAAGCTAGAGAGATTACTTTGAAATTCCAAAAATATGAAAAAGGCTACTATGATTTATTAAAAAGAATAGTAGAAATATCTAAAGAAGATATTAAAAAGACTTATGAAGAATTAAATGTTAATTTTGAAATATGGAATGGTGAAAGTGATGAAATGAAATACTTTGACCAATTAAATGAAATATGTGAATCTAAGAATATTTTAACTGAGAGTGAAGGAGCTAAAGTAATAGAAGTAGCAAGAGATGATGATAAAGCTCCTATACCACCACTAATGTTTATTAAATCAAATGGTTCAGTATCTTATGATACCACCGATTTAGCAACTATCCTTGAAAGAAAAATAAATGAAGATCCAAAAGAAATGTGGTATGTTGTAGATGGTAGACAAAGTCATTTCACACAAGTATTCCGTGCTGCTCGTAAAGCAAAATTAATAAAAGAAGACGTAGTATTAGAACATATTGGTTTTGGAACTATGAATGGTAGTGATGGAAAACCATTTAAAACTAGAGATGGTGGCGTAATGTCTCTTAAAGAATTAATTAAGTTAGTATGTATAGAAACAGAAAAAAGAATAACTTCAGCAGACATAGATGAAAAAGAAAAGAAAGAAATAGCTAAAAAAGTAGCTATTGCTGCCTTAAAATATGCTGATTTATTACCATATGTTGGAACTGATTATATCTTTGAAATAGAAAAATTCTCTGATTTAGAAGGAAAAACAG
>CALCBO010000066.1 GCA_937897245.1 uncultured Caryophanales bacterium
TAGGAAAATTAAAGGAAAAATTCAAAAAAAGGGCTTTTTATGCCCTTTTTTGTGTTTTATAAGCAAAAATAATGATTTTTAATTACTTTCGGTTTCTTTTTTTATATAAGAACCATAATCAATAGATGTAGATTCTCCACCAGATACTTTACCATTATAGAATTTAGCATAATCTACAACTGTAGCAGTTCCTTCTTCACCACCGCCAAGAATCCATTCTCCATCTATATTAATAGCCTTTGCTTTATAAACAGTAATAGTTGAGCCAATTTCAGTAGCATCTGCAATATTCCATGTATAAATGTCATATTCATCTTCTTTTAGAAAATGAATAATATAGTTAACGTTTTCATTTCCTGCTGATTGTAATACTTTCTTTAAAGTACTACCTGTCATATGTTGAGCTCCACCAATTTCTTCATTATTATCTTCTAATCTTTGAGAAATAGCTTTATTTAATGTGGATCCACTTCCACCATTTAATCCATTAGGTGCACCTATAATTGCTTCTAATAAGCTTAAATGATGTAAACCTTGTTCTTCATCTTCAGGATTATCAGGAATAACATCTTCAACAAAAATATCATCCCAATGCATAAATTGGAAATTAACTACAGAATTTAATATATTATTAGATGAAACAATATTATCTTTAAATCCAATATGAACTCTAAATGTTCTATAACCACCAACTGGTATTTCTACATCTTTTTTACTTAATCCATAAGTAGGATCATCACTTAATGGATATAAAGTATAAATAATATTTTCATTATCATAAAAATCTGTAGAATATAACATCTGATTATAACCTACTGGTTCAGTATCATTATTCTTTACAGTTATTTCATAAGTAACAATAGAATATTCATTATTTCCCAATTCTACTCTATTATTTAATATAGTCTTAGTATATGAATTAATAGTTCCTGTAGATGTATCATCAGTATCAACAACTGAAGCAGTAAGAATATAAACTCCTAGTTGTTCATTCATAATAATATAACCTTTGACAGCAAAATCTTGAGAAAGAGCTGCATAACCGATTGTAGTAAGTGAAAAAAGGAAAATTCCTACAAACGAAATTACAATTTTAATGAATTTATTCATAGTTGTCTCCTTTCTACAAAATAAAAAAACAGTTTGTTTAAACTTTCACAAATATCATATCATTATATGACTACATAAAGACTACAAAAAAAGAGAGAAATTAAATTCTCTCTAAAATTATTATATTAATTGCTTGAACCAGGTCTTTCATATAATCCTTGATTAATAGCAGCTCTTACTATATCTCCCAAGTTACCACAATTATCATCATTATCTTCATTACCAGTACCTTTAGCAACACCATGATATTCTTTACTTGAATACCAAGTATCTGTGTTGAAAGAACCAGAGTCACTTCCTCCCCACCAAGATGTTCCATATCCTGTAATCTCAGCTTTTCCTTCATACATTTCGCCAACCATAATATAAGGTTCATCATCCGCAAATTTTGTGTAAACGTAAGCATAAACTATAGCATCTTGTCCACCATTCTCTAGTAAATCAGAAGTCAAGAATAAAATATATTCTCTTCCTTTATCATCACCTGTTTCAGTGTTTCCATCTAAGTTTGCACGTTTAATAAAAATTTGCATTTTAGTTTCAATTAATTCACCCTCATCGTTAGGTATAAATGTTGTCATATTTCCTTCAAATGCGTTGTTAACAAATTCTCTATCTGATGGACTTGCATCTTCAACATTACTAATATATGAACTAGTATAGTAATTAGAAGTCCCCATTGCAGAGTGTAAACTATCATAATTTTCATTTAATAAATTATCAAATGCAGCATTTGCACCACTAACTGACCAAGGAATGAAGTCAATATTCAAAACATCTTTAACCCCAGACACACTAGAAATATTATTATCTTTATATTTAATAGTCACTTCAAAAGTTCTAAATGTTCCTGGAGAAAACTTCTTATCCATATGGTGAATTCCCTGTTGATTTGCATTTGAATACATATCACTAGTGTAATCAATAGTAGTAGAACTTGTAATGAAATCATTAAATCCAGCTTCCATATTTTCAGTATTATTTCTCATAGTTATTTCTAATGTAATATAAGCATTAGGATCACTATTATTTAAAGTGATATTAGATGTAAGATAAGTTCTTGTGAAACTAATATTATCAATCGAAGAACCTTCTGAGACGTCAACAACATCAACGGAAACAATATAGATTGCGTTTAATTCAGACAATCCCATATAACCTTTAATTTTCATTTCTTGTGTCAGTTGAGCATATCCAATTCCAGTAAAAGAGAAAAGGAAAGTAAATACAATTCCAAATATCACTTTTAATAGTTTATTCATATGTATTCACCTTCCCTTTCATAAATTAAAATTTATTTTTGATTATGTAAGTTTGTTTTAATTAGACCATTCTTTAATAAAACATTCTTTGATTTATAAGGAATCTTCTTGAAATCAACTGGTAAGTTTTTATTTTCAATATTAGCTTCCTTAAATAGTTTTTCTAATAATTCACAAACATATTTAACTTTTCTTTCAGAAGTAAGTTTCATTAACATAGGAGTATTTTCAAATCTCTTAACTTCTGAAACATCAACAAATCTGTATTTAGTTCCTTCATATTCTTTAGGATCTAATGGTAAAGCAACACATAGTTTCTTACCTTTAAATATAACATTTGCAAATAATTTACGACCAAGATGAATTCTTTCTCTCTTCCAGCTTCTTGATACTTTAACACCGTAAGATTTAGCGAAAGTAATAATCTTTCTATATTGTTCTTTTACTTCATAATCAGACATAATTAGTTTTGCTTCAAAACTGTAATTAAATCTAGAAGTATATTCACCAGATTCATCTACATCTACTTCAGGTTCTCCAATAACTACTGGAGTAACTACATCTTCATTTTTAACTTCTTCTTGAACAACTGGAGCAGCTGGTTCTTCAACTACTTCATCTTCTTCGATTTCATCGTCATCTTCATAATCAATGTTGATTTCACCATTGTTAATAATGATCTTATCTACTTTGTTCTTTCTATTCATAATTCTTAATAATCCAGCTAAGTAACCATTGAAGCTGTTATCATTTGGATTATAAGGAACTTTTTCTTCATCGTTAACACCATAGATCTTGTCATAATTTTCAATCTTGATATCATGAACATAAACAATCTTAGTATTAGTTGGAATATAGAATGTTGTACAAGTTTGATCTTCATTTTCATACATTAGAATTGGAGATTGTAATGTATCTCTAATTTCTAACATTTCATTAAATGTATCAATATGTAAGATTTGATATCCTAATGTATCAAATTCATTCTTAATCTTTTGAATATATGATTTATAGTTTCTAACTAATTTAGCAACCTTGTTTGCATAGTCAATATCATCATTTCTAGTTAATAATACATATGCAACTAAGATTAATAATAAGATACCATCAGCAATTCCTGAACCAATTGCAATATACTTAAATAAATCTTTGTTATTTCCTCTACCACAAGCTAAGATTCTTGATTCATCTGCTGGATAAGAAGCAGTAAAGTTAATATCAATTGTTTCTTTTGTTAAAGGAATATTTAAAACGATAGTAGTACTATTACTTGAATTATCTTCAAAATCTTCACAAATACTAACTACAGAAATATGAGTAACAACTTTCAAATAACTATTTGTTGCTGGTATCTTATAAAAATCAATAAAGCTTGTAGCTAAATCATTATAAACATCATAATCAATAGAGAATTTTTCATTAATTTCTAGAAGATTATTACTATTTTGAGTTCCCTTTGTTTCTTCTTTGATTACATAATCTTTACTTAAAATATCTTTTCCACTATTTCTATCAGCTACTCCTAGTTGAGCATTAATGCTGTATGTATATTCATAGTTTACATTTTCAGCAGCCATATCTAATTGATAAGATATTTCAGTTTCAATA
>CALCBO010000067.1 GCA_937897245.1 uncultured Caryophanales bacterium
TTCATTATTACATGATTCATCATTATATATTATGACTTCTCATACTGAGTCATTTGGTATAGTTTTAATAGAAGCTATGAGTCATGGAGTACCTTGTATAGCTTTTGATTCAGCTGAAGGAGCAAGAGAATTAATAGTTAGTGGAAAGAATGGATTTTTAATTAAAAATAGAAATATAAATGCCATGGTTAAAAAAATAGATGATTTAATAATACAAGAAAAAGTAAGAGAAAAATTAGGAAAAAAAGCTCGTGAAAGTGTAAAAAAATATACTAGTGATAGAATTTTAGAAGAATGGATTACAGTAATTGAAGAGAGTGATATTTATGAGTAAGAAGAAAGTTATGTTTATATCATCTACTGGTGGACATTTAAATGAATTATTACAATTAAAAAGTATGTTTTCTAAATATGATTATTGTTTAATTACAGAGAAGACTAAATCTAATATGTATTTAAAAGATAAATATAAAAACAGAGTACATTTTTTAATATATGGAACTAAACATAATATAATATTATATCCATTTAAATTAATACTTAATAGTTTTATTAGTTTATTTTATTATATGAAGTATAGGCCAGATTATATTATTACTACAGGTGTTCATACTGCTGGACCTATGTGCTGTATTGGAAAAGTATTTGGAAGTAAAATAATATATATAGAAACATTTGCGAATATGGTTACTAAAACAGTTACAGGAAGATTATTATATCCAATTAGTGATAAGTTTATTATTCAATGGGAAAGTATGAAAGAATTATATCCTAATGCTGACTATGGGGGGTGGATATTCTAATGATTTTGGTTGTATTAGGTACTCAAGATAAAGATTTTTCAAGGTTATTAAAGGCAGTTGATAAAGAAATAAAAAAAGGAGTAATAAAAGATAAAGTAGTTGTACAAGCAGGACAAACTAAATATCAATCTAAAAATATGGAGATATTTGATTTATTACCTGCTCCAGAATTTGAAAAATTAATAGATGAAGCTGATTTAGTTATTACCCATGGTGGTGCAGGAACATTATTATCAGCAATAAAAAAAGAAAAAAAGATTATTGCAGCAGCAAGATTAGCAAAGTATGGAGAACATCATAATGACCATCAAGAACAAATAATTGGGGAGTTTGAAAAACAAGGTTATATTTTAGTACTTAGGGATTTTAATAAACTAGGTGATTTAATTAAAAAAAGTAAGAAATTTAAACCAAAAAAATTTGTAAGTAATACAAAAAATATGGTAAAATTAATAGAGAATTATATAGAAGATAGTAATCATATCTCATGGTTTAATCGTTATGGTTTATTATTACTGGTTTTTTTATTATTAATAGTGTTGGGATTACTAATTTTATTATTTTGATAAAATATTTGTTGTTGTATAGGAGAGATTTATATGAAGAAGAATAGGAAAGGGTTTACTTTAGTAGAATTATTGGCAGTATTAGTTATTCTAGGAATACTATCTGTTTTTGCTATACCCACTATAACAAGATTAGTAAGTAGTAGTCGAGAAAAAATGTATATAAGTGATACTAAGAAATTTATTTCAATTGCAGAGGCTAAAATGAAAGCAAATTCTTCTGATATTGATGAACCTGATAATAATAAATGTATTGTAATGAATTTATTATATATTGGTGGTAATGATTTAAAGAATGCTCCTAATGGTGGGGAGTATTTAAAAGAAAATTCATTTGTAATTATAAAAAAGAATGGTGATGATTTAGAATACTCAGCTACTTTAGTAGAAAAGACTAAAGATGGTGGTTATGTAGGAACTAAATTAATAAAAAAAGATATTTTAAATACTAAAGATGCATTGAGTTATGTCACTGGTTTTAAGAAAGAAGAATTATTAACTTCATCAAAAATAGATTCTGGTTATATCAATTCTCAACTAGGTTCTAATTATGTTACTGGAATATCTAAAACATATTATTATCAAGATTTTTCAGGCAGTACGTATCAGGCAGTAGATGATTCTACTCCTGGTTTTGCGGTTTTAAATATTTCATCGGCTTCTAACAATTCTTTTAATACAGTTGATTCTGTTTTAAAAGTAATTGTTGAAGATGAAGATTCATCTCCTTCAGAATTAACTTTATCAATTTATTGTGAAGATAGATCAAAAGGAACTAAATTTTGTGATGATTTAGCATCAGTTCCAATGGGAGATTCTAATGCAAAGCAAATAAATATAGATTTTTCTAGGTATGGATATACAAACGCTAGTGGGGGAGACATTTATGTAAGTGTTACGGTTCAAGATAATCAGCATAATAAAAAAAGTAAAACATTAGAGTATTTTTTAGATAAAAATAAAGCTCCTGTTATAGATTATTCTAAATCGTATGTTAAGAAGAGAGAGGCTGATAAAGAGGCAATGACTAAAGCTTCATTTAAACTAAATGTAAATGATGATTTAGATTCTCATAATGATTTGCAAATTTGTCTTTTAGAGGACAATGAACCAGATAGTAGTTGTGAGTTTAAATCATATAATGATTATTTTAGTGAGGGTGATACAATTGATTATCAATTTCATTGTGATGGTAATGGTTGTATAAGAGATGGTTCTACTCATAAATTAAGAGTTTATGTTCGAGATTCATTTGGTTTAGTTACAGCAGGTGAGTTTGCCTATAATTTTTCTACAAATGAGCCACCAGTAATAAAAAATGATGCTGTTAGTATTATTTCAACAGAAAATAATTATAATGCTAGTAGGATAAAAGAATACTTAGAAAAAATATATTCTGATCCTTCAAAAGATAATGCCGAAGATATACTATCAGATAAAGATAAAACTAAAATAGTACCACATAATGTTTGTACAGGCAAACGTTCTATAAATAGTGAATCCAAAGATAATTCTGAGGAATGTTTAGAAGTAGTTCAAGACCAAAAACTAGGTTTATTAACTATTTCAGATTATTTATATGCTAGTCTTGATGAAAATTGTAAAACTCCAGGTAATAAATCATGTAAAAACTATAATTATCTTTCTCAGGTAGATGATTGGTGGCTCGCAACAGCTAATAAAGATGATACTTCCACTGTTTATAAAGTAAACCAAAGTGGAGTAGTAGTTGCTGATAATGCTAGTACTTATTCCGTAGTAAGACCAGTTATTTACTTAAATAGTAGAGCGATGTATAAAAGTGGAGATGGAACAAAAGAAAAACCATATAAACTAAAATAGGAATCTATAATAACTCAGATTCTTTTTTTTTCATTGAATAATTTGGAGGTGAATAGATGAAAAAAATTATAGATATTAGAACACCATATGAATATCAAGCTGGTCATATACCTAATTCAATTAATATTGAAAAAGAACTTCTCTTATCAAATCCTAATTATTACTTAAATAAAGAAGAGAAATACTACCTGTATTGTAAATCAGGAATTAGAAGTGAAAAAGTAGTTAAATACTTAAATAGTATAGGTTATAATACAATAAATATTCCAGGTGGCTACAACAATTACTTGTTAAGAAAGTAGTTTTATAATATAATAAAGCAAGAAGGTGAATATATGCAGTTAGTTCAAGAAATAATTGATTATAGCACTTATTATATTTCTAAAGGAGGAATACCTTTTGGCTTTTTACTAGTATTTATTGAAAGCTTTATACCTATCTTACCATTAAGTGTCTTTGTAGCTTTAAATATAAATGCTTTTGGCTTCCTTGTAGGTACTACAATATCATGGTTAGCTACTAGTTGTGGTAGTATTATCTGTTATTTTTTCTATAACACTCTAGATCAAAAACTACTGACTAATATAATAAAAAAGAAAAAGTTAAAAGATAAAATAAAGAATTTTAAAAAAATAAGATTTCCTCAATTAGTATTAATAATTACTTTACCATTTACTCCATCTTTTTTAATTAATCTATTATCGGGTTTATCTAATATGGATAAAAGAAAATTTATTGCATCTATCTTAATAGGTAAATTATTTGTCATAATTTTTTGGGGATATATAGGAAAAAGCTTAATTGAAAGCCTAACTGATATAAAATCGCTTATATATATATTTACTACTTTACTTATAGCTTATATTATTTCTAAAGTAGTATCTAAAAAAATGAAAATAGAATAAAAGAGGTGTTAATATGTTAGATATTATAATTATAGTATTATTAGTTATTCTAATTATTATAGGAATACTAAGTTTAACAAAGAATATCAATGAGTCAAATATCACTGAAAGATTAGGAAAACTAGAAATTGAAATGATTAAAGAATTAGGAGTATTTAAAGATGATTTAAACCATAATTTAAATGATGACTTTACAAAATTAAATGAACAAGTAGAAAAACGTTTAATTCTAATAAATGAAAAAGTAAATGAAAGACTTGATCAAAATTTTGAAAAGACTAATAAGACATTTGTTAATGTAATTGAAAGATTATCTAAAATTGATGAAGCTCAAAAGAAAATAGATAATTTATCAACAGATATTGTTAGTCTCCAAAGTATTTTAACTGATAAAAAGACTAGAGGAATTTATGGTGAAATAAATCTAAAACATATTTTTGTTAATGTCTTTGGAGAGAAAAATGATGCTATCTATAGGCTTCAATATCAATTCTCTACTGGTGTAATTGCAGATTCTGTTTTATTTGCTCCAGAACCTTTAGGAACCATTTGTATTGATTCTAAATTTCCTTTAGAAAACTACCAATTAATGGTAGATAGAAACTTAAGTCAGGAAATTCGCCAGACAGCTGAAAAGAAGTTTAAATTAGATATGAAAAAACATATTGATGCTATTCATGATAAATATATTATTCCTGGAGAAACAACTGATCAAGCAATACTATTTTTACCTGCAGAAGCAATTTTTGCTGAAGTAAATGCCTATCACCAAGATATGATAGAATATGCTTATCGTAAACATGTATGGATTACTAGTCCAACTACTTTAATATCAACCTTAACAGTAATTGAGATGGTAATTAAAAATATGGAAAGAGATAAATATACTTCTATTATTCATGAAGAATTAAATAAACTTGGTTTAGAATTCGCAAGATACAAAGAACGTTGGGATAAACTAGCTAGAAGTATTCAAACAGTCAATAAAGATGTTGAAAATGTAAGTATCACTACTGATAAAATAAGCAAAAAGTTTGATACCATAAATAGAGTAGATATAAAAATAGGGGAAAACGAAAAGATAAAAGAGCTTAATTAATAAGTTCTTTTTATGTGTAAAATAAAGTGTCAAAAAATAATAAAATAATTCATTATATTTACACAAATAATCACGCATTATATAATAAAAGTATAAAAATACAGAGGTATATATATGAGAAGAAAAGATAAAAAGAAGTTTTATGGTACATTACTAGCAGGATTATTACTGTTAATTGGTTTAGGATATGCATATTTAAGTAGTAATTTACAAATTAATGGAGATGCTTTATTTAAAAGGAGTACTTGGAATATACATTGGGTAAGTCCACCTACAATTTCAAGTGGAAGTGTAAGTGGTACAAATGTCACAACAGCCGCCCACGTCACAGGTACAAATAATGATACAGTAGAATACTCAATTACTCTAACTAATCCAAGAGATTATTATGAGTTTACAGTTACTGCAGAAAATACAGGTACAATGGATGGAATGATATCAACTTTTTCAAATAAAGTATATTCAGGAACTACTGAAATAACTTTACCTGATTATGTAAAAAGTGAAGTAACTTATAGTAATGGTGCCAAGGTAAAACAAAAACAAATCTTACGAGCAAACACCACAGAAACATTCAAAGTAAAAGTATATTATAGAGATGATATTGAGATTAATCAATTACCAGGAAGCGATACAACATTATCATTTAAATTTAATGTAACTTATGTCCAAGCCGATGACACTGCCATAGAAGTAATAGCCCCAGCATTTAATAATGATACACCATGGGAAGATGTCATAGAAGGAATCCAAAATGGAACACTAACTCCAACTGTGGGAGACACTAAAACAGTAGATTTAGGTTCAACTCTAGGTACACATACTCTAAGAGTTGCGAACACTACAACACCAGCAGAGTGTTCTACTACAGGTTTCTCACAAACAGCGTGTGGCTTAGTTTTAGAATTTGCGGATATCATCACAACTCACAATATGAATCCATCAGGAGAGTATAAAGGAGTACAGTATAATACTGGCTGGAATGTAGATGGTTGGCCAGAGAGTTCTATGAGAACATATGTAAATAGTGATATATATAATGCACTATCTACAGCTTTAAAGAATGCGATAATTGACACAACAGTAGTATCAGGACATGGTTCAACATCAGGAGAGACAAACTTCACATCAACTGATAAACTATATTTATTGTCAACTCATGAAGTATGGGAAGAT
>CALCBO010000068.1 GCA_937897245.1 uncultured Caryophanales bacterium
GGAACTAACTCTGCCATACTCGCTAAAGATGGAGCAAATTTAACCATTAAAAATGCTACGATTAATACCAGTGCAACCGGAGCTAATGGAGTATTTAGTTATGGAGGATCTGCTACAACTAATAATTCATCATCAGATAAAACTACAGTAAATATAACTGACTCCAAAATTACAACTACTAAAGATAATTCAGGAGGAATTATGACAACTGGCGGGGGTATTATGAATGCAACCAATCTAAATATTACCACAGCTGGAACTTCTAGTGCTGCTATTAGATCAGATAGAGGTGGTGGAGTAGTAACTGTTAATAAAGGTAATTATAAAACGACTGGAAAAGGTTCTCCAACTATTTATTCAACTGCTGATATAACTGTAAAAAATGCTACTCTAACAGCTACTTCATCTGAAGGTGCAATTATTGAAGGAAAAAATAGTATTACTCTAGAAAATGTAGAATTAACAGATACCAATGATGCTTTAAATGGACAATCAACTACCTATAAAAATATCTTTTTATACCAGTCAATGAGTGGAGATGCTGCTACTGGAGAAGCTAAATTTACTTCGAAAAATTCAACTATTACTACCAATAAAGGAGATAGTTTCTATGTAACTAATACAACTGCCACTATAGATTTGGAAAACAATGAAATCATAAACAATGATTCAACTGGTAATTTCTTAAGAATTCAAAAAGACTCTTGGGGAAATTCTGGTAGTAATGGAGGGGATGTAAAACTAAATTTAAAAAATCAAAAAATAACTGGAAATATTGTAGTAGACTCTATTTCTAAATTAACCATAAATTTATCCAATAACTCAACCTTTACAGGAAATATAAATAATTCTAATGAAGGAGAAGTATCTCTAATATTAGATAAAACTAGTTCACTTACTTTAACTGGTGACACTTATCTTAAAAGTTTAACTAATAAAGATTCAACTAATAGTAATATTAATTTAAATGGTTATAAATTATATGTAGGAGGTGTAGAATACAATAAATAAATGAATAAAAGACTGAGAAAAAACTCAGTTTTTTTGTTATAATATTTATTGTAAGGAGATTTTACTATGAAAAAATTATTTAAAGATAACTGGTCCTTTCTATTACTTGTCTTAATAGGTGGTCTAGTTGGAGGATATTGTCTTGGTATCTATATGTATGATACTTTATCCCCTGATTTATTAAAACAATTACAAGAAGAAAACATTACTAAAGAAATAATAGCTCTTTCTACTATGTTTCAATATGGGATTATGTATGGATTATTATTAGCTATCTTAGGTATTATTATTTCTAAAAAAGTTAAGTTATGGAAAAAGTTTAAACTAACTAAAAAAGCTTTAATCACAACACTCATTATTACTATAATATCTGCTTTAGTCTTATTTCCAGGAGATAAACTATTATTTGGTCCCTTTAGTGACTTTGTTAAAGTTCAATATGAAACTCCTCCTACTATTTATAAGATATTAGGTGGTCTCTTAGTAGGAGGTATTATAGAAGAAGTAATAATGAGATTATTCTTAATGTCCCTATTAGTATTAATAATTTCTAAAATACTTAAGAAAAAAAATATACCTCTCTATATTTATATTTTATCTAATATTATATCATCATTTTTATTTGCTTTAGGACATATCCCATCAACCATGTCAATGACAACTCTAACACCTATATTAGTATTTAGATGTTTTCTCTTTAATGGGGGCTTAGGTTTAACCTTTGGTTATTTATATCGAAAATATGGAATTTTGTATGCTATGACTGTTCATGGTTTTGCTCATTTAATATCAGATATCTTAATGATTATATTTATTTAAGAAAGGAGACTAATTATATGAAAAAGAAATTATTATTTTGCATACTAGGAATAATTATTTGTATTACCTTACTTGGTTGTAGTAACCATAATGAAAAAGAAAAATGGAATATAACTGTATCTAAAAACACTAGTACATTTCCTGAAGAAATTGAAAAAGTATTCTCTGCTGCTAAAGAAGAATATCAAGATGGTGAATTAATACCTATAGCATTACTTGGAGAACAAATAGTAGCTGGAACTAATTATATGTTTCTATGTAATAATAATTCTGAATATAAAACTGTTATAGTTTATAAGAATGTTCAAAAAGAAAGTAATATTACCTCAGTCAATAAGTTTAATCCTAAAAAATATATTAATAAGGATAACTCTAAAGATAATAAGGAAGTAGTAGGTGGTTGGGAAACTAAAGTACTAGAAAATGAAAATAACATACCAGATAATATCAGAGAATCTTTTCAAAAAGCACAAGAAAAAATAACAGGTGTAGTATATTCTCCAATAGTTATCCTAGCAGAAAGTAATAATAAATACGCTATTCTATGTTATGGAAAAGTACAAGATAAAGATTCTACAACTGGTGTATATGTAATTACACTAGACACTAAAAATAATGAATTTAAAACAATATCTCAAGTTGATTTAGCTGATTATAATAAATAATTGTAAACGATGTTTCTAACTATAAAATTTATGCTATAATAAAATACGAGGAGTGATAGGATGAAAAATAAAATAGTTGTAATAGGGTTAATACTAATAACTTTACTAGTAATTACTGGTTGTAGAGAAAAGAAAGAAAACAATAAAGCAAACAAGAAAAATGGTAGATTATATGAAATCGTAGAATTATCTGATAGGGGTATACCTATGTTTGACTGTATATTACCATCAGGTTGGACTGCTACTATTTCTTCACAAGATGTTGTTAATTCTGTTCATCCATTTATCGAAACTGTTGTTATCACAAATTCTGATCATACAGCCAAGATTACTATTCTTTCTCAACATTCTTATACTGAAAACAATAAATTCCAAGAAGGAGAGAATGGCGACTATTATACAACTTATCTCCATCAAATGGATGCTGATACTTACTTAGACTATTATATGAATAATTCTTATCAAGGTATAAGTTATGTCAAAAATGATACTGTTGATGATAAAATAATTAATCAGTTAAAAGCATTACATGAACTAAAACTAAGTTTAGCCAATAATGATGTAAATATTTTAAATCCAAGTGCCTATAATGTAAATATTACTATCGGTGATGAAGGATATACTACTACTAAAAAAGAATATAAATATGGTGAAAATTACTTTGAATCATCAACCAGTGTATCCGCAATCTCTACTAATTTAACTTCACAATTATCTAGTCTTCTAGATTCAAGAGCTGTTCAATGGTACATGCCATATTTAATTATTTATGAAGGCGAAGATAAAGACACTTATGACAAGTTTTATCAAGACTTTAATTTTATAATGGCTAACGCCACTTTTACTAAAGATTATTATGCTATGACAGAATATGTATCTAGTGCTATAACTAATGCTTATACTTCATATTATGCAGCTAAATCTCAAGCAGCTCTAGATGCCACTAATAATTATATAGATAGTAATTATTCTTCAGATTCATCCGCAACAACTCAAGATAAAGTAAGAGAAATGTGGGATGATGTTATCAAAGAAGAAGATAGATATATCCTAGAAGATGGTAGTTCAATTAAAACTTCAATTCATAATGATACTGTAGCCCAAAATGGTGATGAAATATACATAGGAAGTAAAGCTGGTATTCCTGAAGGCTTTACAGAACTAGAGAAAGGTTATTAAATCCAACATTAGAGCATTAAGTAGATATATTTCAATTACTTAAACTAAGTATAAAAACAGATTGGTTGATTTAATTAACTAATCTGTTTTTGTATTTATTATTATTCGTAATTTTCTTTCTAGTAAAAATAGATTGTTGTGTTATAATTAAATAGAAGATAGTAGTAAAACAGTAGTATAAAAAACATACTATTATGAATTCGGAGGTATTATGAAAAAGTTCATTAGTTTATTATTAATTTTTATAATTTCGTTTATTTTATTTCAAGAAAATGTTTTAGCTCAAAATAATAACTCTCAAGAAATAATAACAGGTAATTATCAGTATAGTGCCATAGAGGGTAACAACAAACAAAACCAAAATACTTTTTTATATAAAGATAGTGATTTTACAAAATCCTCTTATATAGGTAGTAAATCATTAGAAGTATTATCAATTCAAGTTGCCGGAGCATCCCTTAGTTGGTATGGTGAAGAACTAGATAAATATGAAATAGATTCATCTCAAAATGATTATAATATTAAGAATTTTTTAACAGCAATGAAGTTTAACAGTCTTGAATCAAATAAGTATTACAATACAGAAAAAAAAGAAAATTCTGTAGGTGTTATAATTGGACATAAAACAATAATTCAAGATGGAAAAGAATATACTCTTCTAGCAATCATTCCTAGAAGTGCTGGATATAAACAAGAATGGGCTGGAAATTTTACCATTGGTGATAAAACTATGCATGAAGGATTTAAAAGTGCTAGAGATGAGATAATTCGTTTTACTAAAGAATATCTTGAAAAAAATAATATAAAAGGTAATTTAAAAGTATGGACAACAGGCTATAGCCGTGGAGCAGCCATTTCAAATATGGTTGGAGGATTCTTTGCCGGAGGAGGAATAGAATACTTTGGTGATACTGTTAAAATAACTCCTCAAGATGTTTATTGCTATACTATAGGTACTCCTAGTTCTATAAAAGATGGTACAAGTAAAAATACTGAATTAAGTGTAAGTGCTAACCGTCAAGGACAAGATTATGTAAATGATACTGTGAAAGAAGAATTTAATTATACTAAAGGTGGAACAGTTTCTGTTAATGATTCTATCTATAATGGTATAAGAAATATAATTTCATCTGATGATGCCTTTGCTCTACTACCACCAGAAGTATGGGGCTTTACTCGTTATGGAAAAGTAATTCCATCAGATCAAGGATTATATTCTGAAGAAGAAATGCTAAAAGAATTAAATAGTATTAGTGAATATGTTTATAATGCCTATACTAGTAATGGAAAAAGAAATAGTTTTAGTGAAAAATCTTTTGATTTAAAGACATTAAGTATTATAGATAAAAATAGTAATACTTCACAAATAGATTTCTTTAAAAGTAGATTAAATGCCCTAACAACCAAAATAGGAACAAATAAAATATATAATGATAAATATCAAGAAGCTTTAAAATCTACAATTGGTACTTATGGTATGGCAGCTACATTTACAGATGATATTTCACAAAATACTAACATGGAAACTACTGAAATGATTTACCCATTAATTTATACCTATCTAGCTTATACTTCAGATGAATTACAAAGTGAAGGAAAAGCTAGTAATGAAACAGAAGCTATAACTATGGCTTTAGAAGATTTATTATCTCATTTTACTGAAACAGAAATAGATAGAACAACATTTAAAATAGATGATTTTGTTAAAATAGTTATGAAATATATCGCTGATAATGAAGATCAACCAATATCAGATACTGTAACTTCTGGAATAATACAATTAGTACCAGATGATTATAAATCACTTCTACCAAGTATTTTAAATAACTTTACTACTAATGATAATCCAACTGTTGAAGAAGCCTTAAAAGCTTTTATAAGGGCATGTTATTATGGACCTAATCCAGAGAGTACTGCTTATTTATATTATCAAACTCCAGCAGAAGTAAGACAACTATTATATATGACAATGGCTATTACTATAGGAGAAGACATGCCAGAATTACAAGATTTGATTAGTGATGGAGAAGGAAATCTAGATGGACATGGTAAATTTATTGATTTTGTCGATTTAATGTTAAAAAGAATCAAACAAGAAAAAGATGAAACATGCCAAGTAATAAATACTTATTCAACTATTAATGAACTTGCTGATAAAGAGTTAATTAATTTATTAGATAAATTATTACCAACCGCCATAAATAAAAGTGAAGAATTGTATGGAATAGAATACAAAAATGATTTTGAAAGACAATATAATACTATGAAACAAAACATTACAAAAGTAAGAGAAATATTAAGTACGTTATTCTTTTATACAGAGAATGGTTATAATATTTCTGAATCATTAGATAATACTATTACTTTCATACAAAATGCTACTTTAATTGCTATGCCACATTTTGATGAAATTTATCTAGCTTTATCAAGAACATCTAATAGATATGATGACGAATATGAATGTATAAAAGGTAATAATCAGACAATTGATTCATCTCAAAACAATGATTTAACATTAACTTTTAGTTTTGATTACTATTTATTTATAGAAGAAGGAAGATTATATATAGATGGTAATTTAGTTCCAAGAGATAAATATACTATTTCTAAAGGAAGTACAGTTATTACTATAAATAGTTCTTACTTAAATACATTATCATCAGGAGAACACATAATAGTAGCTAAAATAAATGATAAAGAAGCAGATGCTAATTTTACTATTTCTAAAAATGGTGATACTAAGCCAACTGAATCAAAAATAAAAGTAAATGACAATAAACAATCTAACAGTAAAGTAAAAAATCCTAATACGGGAGATAATATATTATTCTATATTTTAATGTTAGGATTAAGTACTTTAGTATTAACAAGTTCTATGATTTATACATCTAATAAGAGTAGATGAAAAGTCTACTCTTTTATGCTATAATTAATAACAAATAATAGAGGTGAAATTATGGATGATATCAAAACGCCAGAAGAATTATTAGATTTTATGAAAGATAATATTAATTATGGTTATTTAGGTAGAAATGGTAGAGTTTACCATTATGATGACTCTGATTTTAATACTGAATGGCAAAACCAATATATATTAGAAAATAGTAAAGATTTATTAAATAATTTATATGGTACTTGTTGGGACCAAGTAGAATTTGAAAGAGATTGGTTTTTAAACAATAATTATGAAATAAAAACAATCTTTGAGATGGTTAAACTAGATTATGAAAATGAATATCCAACTCATACTTTTCTTATTTATAAAGAGAATAATAATTGGTATTGGTTTGAAAGTGCTGACTCAAACAATAGAGGTATACATAAATTTAACTCACTTGAAGAACTTATAAAATGTCAATATAAAAAATACGTTGAATTATTAAGAACACTTAATATTAATGATAAAGAAATTAATAATATTATTGTTACAGAGTATTCTAAACCTAAAGAACATATCTCAACAGAAAAATACTTAGAACATGCTATAAAATCAAATATAATAAATTTTTAATATGAGGAGTTATTAAATGAAAAGAGTAATTTTTGTTGAACCCAAAATTTATAATTGTGAGGATATTTTAAACATTTTTAATAAATATAATCCTGATAGTAGTTTTGTAAATCCACATATATGTCTAGTTTTCCCATTTGAAAGTGACTTAGATTCAAAAAGTATAGAGATTCTTATGAAAGATGTTTTAAGAAAGTATTATAATTTTGATATTTACTTAAGTGGCTTAAGATGTAGTTATGAAAAAAATAATAATTTTTTATTTATAAATGTTTTAGATGAATCTAATATATTAACTAAAATAAGTAGTGAATTATATTCTAAATTAGGAGATAATGCTAAATTAAAAGGAGAATATCAACCACACATAACAATTGCTAAAAGTAAAAGTATTGAAGAAATAAATAGAATATATGAAGAGGCAAATAATTTATTAAAGAATAAATATAAAGCTACTATTTTGAATGTCTATTGTAAAAGAATGATAAGAGATTCCGATGGTAATAAATATTTGGATACTGAGATTGACTGTGATTTGTTATTAAATAGGGGCAAGATATGAATAGAAGATTTGCTAATCAAATAGAAGGAGACTATTATCAAGATAGGATTATAACTGAATATTTTACTGGATATGTTTGTTATATAAAATTAAAAAATATCGAAAAACCAACAATAGTAAATAATGGAATTAAAAATATATGTATAAAGGATAATAATTATGAATGGATTGAATTATATCCAGATGAAGGAAAATATGTCCTAACAATAATATTTGATGATAATAATAATTTAATAGAATGGTATTTTGATATATCTAAAGATATTGGATTAGAAAATGGTATCCCATATGAAGATGATCTATATTTAGATATGATTATTACACCAGAAGGAAAAGAAATAGTTCTAGATGAAGAAGAATTATTAAAGGCCAAAGAAAATAAAGATATAACAAGAGAAGATGTTAATGATGCCTATAAAACACTTGAATTCTTAAAAGAAAAATATCTAAATGATTTTATTAGCTTAAAAGATTTTACAATTAAATTAAAAGAAGAAATAAAGAATCTATTTGAGTAGTAACAGAATTAAAACTACTCAATTTTTGTTCTAGAAATATGATATAATAAACAATATAAAACAGAAATGGTTAAGCTTATACATATTAGAAAAATATAAGATGGAGAGTGATAATATGTTTTTAGATGGAAAAGATATAGGATTAGGAAAAGTAGTAATAAATGATTCAACGGCTGAAATAAACAAAGTAAAAGTACCAATTAAATGTATTGATATTTATAATGAAAATCATGAATATAGATTTACTTTTTGGACTATTCAAAGCTATGAAAAATTCAATGAATTAGAATTAAATAAAAAAACTGATGTCCTAGATTATGTTGATAGTCATGATATAGACTTTGGTACTAAGGAAAAATATACTATCAATTCTAGAGAAAACACGGAAGTATATTTTACTAGAATTGATAATAATAAATATATTATTAATGCAAAAATAAATGATTTTAGTAAATGTATATTAGGTAATTTAAAAGATCATAAAACTTTAGAATTAGAGGCTATAATAGATTTTAATTAACTATTAAAAAAGGAGATATTTATGGAGAAAATTAAAGAATATCAAAATCAAAATATTTTTGATCCTAAATACTTATTTCATGGAACTGCCCATAAAATTGAAAAATTAGAATGTAGACAGTCTCATGACGAAAAAAACAAAGATAACGAAGATAACGCAATATTTCTTACAAGTTCATTTTATACTGCTGCAGCTTATGCCTTTAGTAGAAGATTAAAAGAAATAAATGATAATTATTCTTTTTCTATGAATAACAATGGTGAATTACCTGCTATGGTATTTGAAGTAGATAATTTACCAGATGATTTATATGGATATATTTATGTATTTGAAAAAAGTGATGATATGATAAAAGATAATAATGATTTTACTACTCAATATAGGTGTTATCATGATTTATCATGTCAAAAAGTTATAAAGGTTAATTATAAAGATTTAGAAGAAATCTTTAGTAGAGAAAATAATAAAAAAAACAGTAGATAATAAAGATGGAGGTGACTAAAATGATTGATATGCATATCCATACACTATATTCGGATGGTGATAAATCATTATCAGAAGTCTTAAAAAAATGTGAAGAAAAAAATTTAGAATGTATTTCCATAACAGATCATAATAACTGTAGACAATATGCAGATGAAGCCTGGAATGATAATATCTTTAGTGGTAGAGTTGTGAAAGGTGCTGAGATGAATGCATTTTTAGACAATGGAAAAAGAATAGAGTTCTTAGCTTATAATATTAAAAATGATAATATAATAAATGAATGGTCTGATAAATTCTATTCAAAAGAAATATTAAAAGCTAAGTTTGAAAAAGATAAGAATAAAATACTAGATATATGTAATAAAAATAATCTATTATATAATCTAGATAATATAAAAAAAGATATACCATATACAGATTTTTATGTAGTATACATATATTATGAATTAATAACACATCCAGAGAATATTGAGAAAATGGGAGAGTGTGCTAATTCATTTAATGATTTTAGAAAACTAGGTTTAGCAAATCCAAACAGTATCTTCTATATGGGAAAAGATAATTCAGAAAAGCCAATGTATAAAGATGTAGCCAACATAATTCATGAAGCAGGTGGATTAGTATTTCTAGCCCATCCATTTGAATATAGGTTTGAAGATACAATAGGATTTATTGATGAATTAAGAAAAAATATTAAATTAGATGGAATAGAATGTTTTCATCCATCAGCTGAAACTGATAATAGAATAAAAGTATTATTAGATTATGCCAAGAAAAATAATTTATTTATCAGTGGAGGTAGTGATTTCCATGGTGATAAAAAGCCAAATAATGATATAGGTATAGGCTCAGGTACTCTTAATATTTCAAAAGAATATATAGATAAATGGGCTGAATATATTAAATAAAAATGATAGAGGTGAATTAATGGAAAATGTATTATTTTATGGTCTTATTGGTATTGCACTTATTATACTTATTGGAACTGCATGTATTATGCTTGCATATCCATTTATAGTTATAAAACAAAAAAGATTTACCAAGACAGATTTAATAATTAGTATAATTATGTATGGAATAGTTACAATGGTTATTATGTCTATATTATTTGAAAATGAAAAAATTAGTCCAGCAATATATTTTTCTTTATTTGGATTGTTTCTTCTTTTTATATTTATAAGCATATTTGTTGACCTAATAATTTATAAAAAAAGAAATAAGCATGTTATTGGAAATGGTTTATTTTTATCAGATAATGATTTATATGTTATTACAAATGGAATTATACCATCTAATAAGAGAATAGAGGTAAATGAAAACATAAAGAAAAAGTGTAATGATTATTTATCAAATAATAATCTAGGTTCATTAGATAATCCTGCCTTATTATTAAAAAACAAAATAGAACCTATAAAAAACTCAAATTATATGATTTCAAATTCTCCAAACATACAAGGAACACAAAGAATGATATTTTTAGAAGATTTAACAAAATCAACTCTTGCTGTTGATGATAATAAAAAATGGTATTTAGAGGATATAACACTTAGTGATATAAATATTAATAAATTATATGACTATGTTAAATGGTGTATAAAATTTACTCCTGATGATTTTTCAGTAACATTATCATATGATGAGGGAATGAAATTATATAAAGCCTTGATAATTAATAGTGAAAATGATTTTCCATTTCCTAAATTTACAGAGCAAGATATAGTACTAGCAAAAAATAGTGGAATAAGTGATAATTTTTTAGAGGCTTTAAAAACTCTTGAATCAAGTTTTAAGTATTTTTATTCTTCAGTATTATCAAAAAATATGGCTACAGATTTATCAAGTTACGATGGCCCTATAAGCGCAAATATAACATATAGAACTTTAATTGCTAATACATTATCTAAAGATAAAGAACTTGGTTCAACATACTGTGTATATACAGTTTTAGATACCAAAGAAAAAAACAATATGAAACCAATTAGAAGGGTTGAAATCTTTCCAAAGCATGGAATAGGTGTTGTTACTGATATGAAAGATGATAATAAAACTATTACATTTAAATCAGTAAAAAATAATCAAGAATTGTTAAATGAATTGTTAAAAGATTTATAATTTATTGATAAAGCCTCAACCATACCTTTAATCAATTAATAGAGGAGCTTAATATGAAATATATAATACAAAATAATGATTCAAACTATAATCGAATTATAGATAGTATTGTTAATAATAGAAAAAAAGAAATATTTTCATTTTTCAAAGGAGTGTCAGTAGCCTCAGGCGTTGCTTTAGGTGTAGCTTTAGGCGTCGCCTTCGGTTGTTGTTTTGATGCACTCTTTTGCGGAGTTCCCGTTTGCTTTGTTTTATTCTTAATCGCCTTTGCCTGTGAACC
>CALCBO010000069.1 GCA_937897245.1 uncultured Caryophanales bacterium
TTATCATATTATAACTGTTAAGGAGGAAATATATGGAAACAATTTTATCTTCAACCATTACAGCAATTGGATTGATGCTAGGCCTAGCCTTTTTAGGTATTGGGATTGGTATTGGAATCTTAGGTTCTAAAGTAGCAGAAGCAATAGGTCGAAATCCAGAAACAAAATCAGATGTTGTTCATTCAATTATGACATTGATGATTGTCTTAACAATATTTTTACTTTTCCTTTTTGCATTTGTATTTTTGTTGTTATATTTTAATCCATTATTAACATAATATGAATTTATTATTTTTAATCCTATTTTTTGTACTAACCATCATTTTAGTAATAGTCATGTTTCTATTATTAAAAAGATTAGTATTCAAAGTAAATCAACAATCAATGGATTACTTTCTAGATAAATTAAAAGTATATGATAAGTTAATAAATGATAAAGAAAATAAATTAAAGGAATTAAATGAATTAATTGATAACAAAGAAAAAAAAGAAAAAGAAAAGGAAGAAAAACAAATTAATAACAACAGTCCAGTATTCTTATATGATTTAAAAAATCTTTCTTACAAAGACGATGATATTTTTAAAAAGATGAAAGAAGTAAATAATAAATTTAATTTTGATGATAAAGAAATAATTTTAAATTTTTTACAAAATAAAATTGATAAAGATACAATAACAGATTATAATAATTATTATAGGGTGAGAAAGATTTTGAATCAGGACGTAATTTTTGATTTGCTAACAAAGAAAGAGAGTAAGCAAAAAGAAGAGGTTCGTAAATTATTGGGTGAATTAGAATTTATACTAGATGATTATATGAAAAGAAGAAAAGAATTCAATCTAAAACAGTTTGTAACTTATATTAATAAAAAGATTGATAATCTAGATCCATATATTTATATATATGTTGGTAACAAAAATGAAAATTATAATGATTTAGATAAATATATTAAAACAAAATATGATGATTCCATTTTTAAAGGAATTAAAATCATATACAGGGGTAAATTATACGATTATAGTATATAAAAAAGAATAAGAGAGGTATAACTATGGGTGACAACTATATAGCAGTTGATTCTATCATAGATAATAATAATGTGTTTGACGTTGGCACTGTAGTTAAAGTCAATGAGTTTATTATTGAAGTATCTGGTTTAGATAATGTCATGTTCTATGAAAAAATTAACATTGAAAATAAAGCCTTTGGATATGTAAATAGTATTAAAGAAGATGTAGTCGTAGTGGCACTATTAAAAATTACTTCTCCTGTTTGTGTAGGAGATAAAGTAAATGCCACTAACAAACTATATACAGGATCTTTTTCTCCATCTTCTATTGGTAGAGTAACTGATTTATTTGGAGAAGATAAACTAACTTCAAAAACATTTGAAGATTTAATGGATATTCCAATTGAAAGACCAACCATTCCAATTATGGATCGTACTATGGTAAAAAGACCATTGCTAACAGGAATTACAGGTATTGATTTAATGTATCCAATTGGTAAAGGACAAAGACAATTAATTTTAGGAGATAAAAGAACAGGAAAAACACAAATAGGTTTAGATACCATAATAAATCAACAAGGAAAAAATGTTTTATGCTTTTATGTTGCAATTGGTAAGACAAAAAAAGAAGTAAAAAATATCTATTATGAATTAATGAAAAGAGGAGCAATTAGTTATACAACAATTATTACAGCTTTCAATGATGAGTTGCCTCCTGTTATTTCGTTAATCCCTTACTTTGCTTTAAGTGTTTGTGAAAACTATTTAATGCAAAGTTATGATGTTTTAGTAGTAATTGACGATTTAAAACGTCATGCAGAAGCATATCGTGAAATTAGTTTGGTTTCTGGAAAAACTCCAGGACGTGATGCTTATCCTGCTGATATTTTCTATACACATTCAAGACTACTAGAAAAAGGATGTCAGCATAAAAATGGAGGATCGATTACGGTTCTACCAATTGTAGAAACAAAAGGTGGAGATATAACCGACTATATTTCAACAAATATTATTTCGATTACAGATGGACAAATTGTTCTTTCTTCAAAAAACTTCCAAAAAGGAGAAAAACCAGCAATTGACTATGGTCTTTCTGTTTCACGTTTAGGTGGGCAAGTACAAGATGCTGCTATCAAAGCTGTTGGTAACAATGTTAGAAGAAAATTACTAAGTTATCTAGAGACAAGAAGTGTATATGAATTAGTTAATATGGATGAAATGAGTATAGAATTGCGTAATCAATTCATGGAAGGAAAAATTATCTTATCAAATTTAAATCAATATAAATTTTCTCCAAAATCTCCAGAACAAATTTTAGAAATGTTCCAAGATTATATTGATAAAAAAGAAGAAAATAACAATCCATCAACCAATACCAATACTCATCAACAAGCACCACCAACTATGGAATTAGTAAATCCATTACCAGAAAAAGTTCAAACACCAGCTGCACCAGAGATGGTAGCAAATGCACAACCACAAATCATATATCAAGAGACAATGAACGTTCCAACAATGGAACTCCCTGTTGTAATGGAGAATGTGGAAGAACCACAAATAGTATCTCATGAAACAATTAATATGCCGATTGTACGAGATCCTACATTAGATACATCTTCAGAGTGAGTGTGATTATTTATGTCTATTAAAAATGTTGTAAAAGTAATGAATTTCCATTCTTTGATTCGAGTGGAAAAATCTAGAAGAAAAGCAGCCATGTATTTTGATACAGAAGAAGAATTATTAAAATTACTAAAAAAAGTTATGTTTAATAAGAACATGATTTTAGATAAAAAACTTCTAATACCAGGCGATGATGCTGAAATATTAAACATATATATTGGAAATGATTTAGGATTCTGTGGAGATTTTAACTTTTCTATCAACAAAGAAGTAAGAAAAGATAAAAACTATAAAGTAATTATTGGTAAGAAAGTTCATCATTTCCCAGATGATACTAAAGTATTACTATATCAATCCAAAGAAGAATTTTTTAAAGACTTCTCCAAATTACAAGCTATTATTACAGAAGGAGTTTTTCAAAAAAAATATAAAGAAATTAATGTTATTTATAATCATTATTATAATATAGACCGTTTAGAATTTACCAAAAAGAAGCTTTATCCATTTGATTATGGAGAAAAAGATGAAGACGTTGATTACCATGAAGATTTTTCACTAGAAACAGATGTTCAAACATTAATATGCAATTTGATAGCTCTTTATATTTGTTATGAATTAAAGATTTGTGAAATAAATAGTTATGCTGCCGAAAATGTTATTCGTCAGCAATTAACAAGTGAATCATTGAAAAAGATTGATGAACTAGAAGAAGAAAAAGCAAAAGTAGAAAGAAAATTTCGAAAACAGAGAGATTTTCAAAAAATTATCGAAAATTATAGAAAGGGGTAGTATTTATGATTGGAAAAATAATTTCAATTTCAGAATTAAACGTCAAAATATTCTTATATGAT
This sequence comes from uncultured Caryophanales bacterium, assembly GCA_937897245.1. Next base: position 3,485 of record CALCBO010000069.1, read on the forward strand.
GATAAAAAAGTTGAAATTAAAGATATTTTATCTGCGTCATTAGATAATAAAGTATATCGATTTGAAGTAGTTTCTATTGATGATAATATTATTACTACTATTCCCTTTGACTCTGTTATTGGTCTAAGAAAAGGAATAGAAGTATCCGCAATATCTCATTCATTAGATATCGAATATTCTGATGATGCCATTGGTAGAGTATTTAACTCATACGGAGAACATATTGATAATCAACAAGCAAAAAGTAGTAAAAAGCGAGGAGTCTATGATCGAAACTTAAGTTTGGAAGAAGTGGATATCAATGGAGATATATTATGGACAGGAATTAAAGTAATTGACTTTTTTGCACCTATTAGAAAAGGTTTTAAAATGGGATTATTAGGAGGAGCTGGAGTAGGAAAAACAGTTCTTATTAAAGAGTTGATACATAATGTATATATGACATTGAGAAGTAATGCTGTCTTTGTTGGTGTTGGAGAACGTTCTCGTGAAGGAAAAGAATTATATGATGAAATGGAAGAGTCTAACCTTCTAGATAAAATGTGTATTGTTTTTGGTCAAATGGGAGAAAACTCTACTTCTAGAAGTAAGGCTGTTTATTCCGGATTAACCTTAGCAGAATATTTGCGTGATGAAAAGAAACAAGACGTTTTATTATTTATTGATAATATTTATCGTTTTGTTCAAGCTAAATCAGAAATATCAAATGAGCTAAAAAATGTACCTGTAGAAAATGGTTATCCAACGACAATGGTATCAGATGTTAGTGATGTAGAAGAACGAATCAATTCAACAGGAGATGCTTCCATTACGTCATTTCAAGCTATCTATATTCCTGCTGATGATATGACAGATGAAGCTGTTCAAACTATACTAACTCATATGGATGGCCAATTAGTATTAGACAGAAAAGTAGCCGAAAAAGGTATTTATCCAGCAGTTAATGTTTTCCGTACGACATCGAAATCAGTAGATATTGAAATCATCGGAGAAAAACATTTCCGTTTAATTGAAGAAGTATTAAAATATCTTACTAGATATGAAGAATTAGAAGAAATTATTGCCGTCCTTGGTATTGAAGAATTAGGAGAGGAAGATAAAAACATTTTTTATCGCTCTAGAAAACTAAGAAATTATTTTACACAACCAATGTTTGTTGCGGAAAATTATACCAATATACCTGGAAAATTTGTAAATATTCAAGATGTTTTAATTGATGTAGAAAATATTTTAACCGGAGTATATGATAAAGAAGAAGAGGGCAAATTTTTATTTATAGGTGATTATCATGGAAGCTTCGTTCAAAGTTAAAGTATTTAGTTTATCAAAAGGTTTAGAAGTATTAGAAAATGTTCGTTTAATAAGAATTAAGAGTAGTGACTACAATCTTTTATTAATGCCTGGTTATATGTCTATTTTAGGTGAAATTAATGGTAGTATTGATTTAGAATTAGAAAGTGATACCATTCGTTATGAAAATACCGTAGCTTATTATGTCCATTCAAATAATGAATTCTTATTATTGTTAAAGGAGATTTAAAATTGGTACAAAGTATTATTCAGATTGTCTTTAAATTTTTACTATTTTTTGTTATAATTATAAGTATAGGCTATGTGTTTTTTCGTTTTCGTTTGAAAGAAACAAATAACCATCAAAAAATGAGTAGAAAGAGACAAAGAACACTAGGATTATTAATGGAATTAGATAATATCTCTCTTTTAGCTATTTCCATCATTTGTGTTCGTTTTATATTTCTGATTTATATGCTTTTCAATAGAAATGATATCACTTCTTTACATTTGTACACACTCTTATTCTTATCTATATTATTTGGAATTATCACAAGAAGTTTCAAAAACATGATATTGGAAGTTGGTAGTAATACGGCTTTATATTTTTCACTAATTTCAAGTAAAGTATTAGCCAATTACTTAGTAGAAATACAATTTGTTTGGTATGTATTCTTAGGAGATGCTTTATTACTATTGTTCATTGGTTTATGTATGTTATATTTTTTTATTCGACATATTAATGATGTCATTTCTCGAACAAAATATGTTAGGAGGTATCGTAGTGAAGAAAGTTAAGACCTTTTTGGGTAAACTCAAAAATATATTATTTAAGAAAAAAAATATTAAATGGTTTGTTTTACTTTTAGTAGTAATAATTACCGTTAGCTATATCTCCTTTCGTAAAAAAGTAGATGAGTATAAAATTGAAAATCATGATGTATATCAATACTTTATGGGCTTTAAAATGGAATATAAAGGTTCCATGAAATTAGATAAAGATGATAATAAAATCACCAAGATTACATTTGGTGATGATATTGTAAAATTAAATTCAACTCCATTATATTATAAAGGAGAAAAAAAAGCATTATTCCCAGAATCTATGGCTGTAGTAAAGCCAAAAGAAGGAAAACAATATCGAATAAACTACTATGCTTTAGTTTACCAAGATCTAGATTATTATAGTGTCAAAGAGGGCAATAATAATATTAAACTATCAAATGCAGTCATTTATGATGGTAAAGATTTATACTTTTTCATAGAAGATGTAAAAGTATCTTTTGGAGAAAATCAACTTTCTCTAGGACCGTTATCATATATAGCAGTAGATACTTTTAATCATACTGTAGAAATATATAATTATAATGAGGATGAAGGTACAATATATGAAGATATTACAGATGAAGTAATCATCCAAAATGATGATTACAAGTTAAATGCAACTCTTGATATTATGTATTATAATGATAAATCAAGATTACTATTAAAAGATATTAGTAAATTAAAACATTTATCTTGATTTTAAGGTGGTGAGTATATGAACAAAAGGATTTTAAGGATTATTTCTGTATTTTTAGTGATGACATGCATTTTCCTTTTTTTTATTACTCACTTTTTTAATTCCACTTTAATTGCTCAAGATGGTTATTTTGTTTCTGGTAATACCATTGACAAAAACTTGTTATCAGATAAAAAAAATGTAAAACAAAAGAATGTAGAACTTTCAAAAATATCAGATGAAGATAATATTTATCAAAACTTAGGTAAATTTTTTGTAGACAATAATAAACAAAAAACAGAAGTAAATGTTCAATACCCTATCTTTGTAAATAATGGTTTAGGAATTGTTAATCTAAATGCTAATAACAAATTAATCAATAAAAAATTTGAATTATTTGATAGTTATGAAAATTTTACTCTTACTGATGGAAAACTATATAACTATGGAGACAATGATCAATCAGATTATGAAACATATATTTTCTTACAATTAGAAAATGGTTCTTATATCAATCTATGTGAATTATCTTTTCCAATGTCCTATAAAGGAAAAACAATACCAGTAAATAGTATTATCAATTTTCAAGAAGAATATATTAAGTATTATTACTATAACAAAAATGGTAAATTAGTTTTAGATATTATTGAAAATGTTGAATTATATGATGATATTAAAGTAGGAAAAAAGACATATTCATATGAAGACTTTTTAGCGTTAATGAACTTAAGAGCTAAAAGTGAAGAGGAAGAAGAAGAAGAAATAAATGCCTCCGAACTTTCTGAAGAACAGGAAGAAATTCCTGCTAAAGGACATACAGAAGAGACAGTTCTCGGTAAGGCTGCAACCTGTGAAGAAGACGGTCTTACCAACGGTAAAAAATGTAAGGTTTGCGGTACTGTAACTGTTGAACAGACACCCGTTACCGCTAAAGGTCACACAGAGGTTAAGGATGCTGCTGTAGCACCGACTTGTACAAAGACCGGTCTTACCGAAGGTAGTCACTGCTCTGTATGTACTAAAGTATTAAAAGAACAGACAGTTGTTCCGGCTTCAGGTCATAATGAAGAAGCATTGGCAGGTAAGGAAGCAACCTGTACAGAAACAGGTCTTTCAGAAGGTAAGAAGTGTACTGTCTG
>CALCBO010000070.1 GCA_937897245.1 uncultured Caryophanales bacterium
TAAATTAAACAAAACAATAAAACATCAATTAAATCACTTTTGAAAAGGAGAAAAACAATGAAAAGAACGACTAGAAAAGTTTTAGCAATTGCAACCAAAGGATTTAAAACCAAGAACCTTTATAATTGGGAACAGGTTAGAGTTTATCAGAATAGAGGTTGGAAGATTGAAATGGCTTGAAAATATAAATGATCATTTTAAAAGCCACACTGATGAGTCGTTGAAAATTACGACGAAACACCTCGAAAGAGGTGTCTGTGGTAAATAAATTTAATCACCTTTGAAAAGGAGAAAATGAAATGACTAAAAGAGTATGGACTGAAGAAGAAATCAAAGTTTTGATTCAGGAAAATGATAAGGTTTTGTATGGAGCTTTGAAAAAGCTTTACAATGAACAAACAAAGGATGAGCAGCAATCCGGACAAACAAAACATTATAATGGTGTTGGATTCAATGGAGCAGATTCAAAGTTTCTGTCAAGTGTTTCTGAATTCCTTATCAAAAAAGGTTTTTTGACGGAAAAGCAGAAGTATTGTGTAAGGAAAAGGTTGATCAAATATAACAGGCAATTAACGAGGCTTGCAAACGAATAATAAAGCCGCCCTGATGAGTCGCTGAAAATTGCGACGAAACTCCCCTCTTTTTGAGGGGGTCGGTGGTAATAGTTCCACATAACATTAATTAGTCAAGGAGGACATTAAATTTATGAAGTACACAAAGAATCAGCTTGAAAGCATGAAGGCAAAGGAAATTCAGAGGGTTGCTTCCAAGGAGTTTGGAATCAAAGGGGCCTATGATATGAGGAAGGGAGAATGCATAGACAGAATCCTTGAATATCAGAGGAATTTCCAGAAAGCGGAAAGGGAAGCTGAAAGAAAGATTAAGGAAGCTGAGAAAGCAGAATCAAAAGAGGCCTATCTGGAAGGGGCACCGCTTGGAACACTGGTCGCTTTTAAGGTCCCTGATGCAGCAATTGTGAGGCCTGGGGAAAAGAAGGTTAAATCTGCAAAAATTGTTGGCCGGAATGTTTCGAAGAAGAAGTTGCGTTTACAAACAGAGTATGATGCATTTTATATTGTTCCGTTTGAGAATGTTCTTTGGGTCAAAACAGGGTCCCGTTGGCCTAGGAGTATTTATAATTTACTCAAGGGAGTAACAAAGCTTGAAGGATAAGGCGGAAGTTGTCCGGAATTTTTATAACAAGCAAAGGGAATTTTCCGATATAAAAAAGGCATTTGATCAACTTAAGAAATCTTTTGAAAAAGAAATGGAATTGGTTTTTACGGAAAGCGGAACTGATTCTGTTTCTTTTTCTGTTGGTTCCGATTATGAAGATGGATTGTTTGTTGTAAAGAAAAGATGCAGAACTTATATCAAATGGAATTTCCAGAAACTTGCTACAAATCTGGGCAATAAATTATTCAAGCAGGTTGTTAATAAAAAATATATTGTTAATGACATGTTTGGATTAATTGAGTACCTTAAATCTTGCAATGTGGACCCCAACATTTTTAAAAAATATATTGATGTTGAATACTCTTTAAATGAAGCGGAACTTGATAATTTAGAGTTACTTGGAAAAGTTAAAGCGGAACAATTGGAAGGATGTTTTAATTTAAGTTTTTCAAAACCTTGGTATTCCGTAGAAAAGAAAGAATGAGATGGAAATAAATAAAAACGGAACAGACTTAGCAAAGGTTTTGTGGTATTATAATATCCTTCCAGAATATGATGGTTATACATTTAAAATAGTTTGCCCTTTTCATGAAGATGTAAACCCGAGCATGATCGTTAATCTTGAAAATGGCAGTTGGTATTGTTTTGGTTGTGGACTATCTGGAGATGCAAGTAAGTTTGTTGCATTGATGGAAAATCAAAATGATTTGAAATCATATCAGAAATTTTTGAGGATTCTGAAATCAAACAAATGTAGCTCAATCAAAATAAAAGGCCACAGAAGGCCTCTGAGAGGCTCTGTAAGGGATTTGTATAATGAGGCTTATGATTATTACCATGGATTGGCAAAAGTCAACTGGGAGGCTTCTGGAGGCCTTACAGAGGAAATTGACGAGGCTAGGGATTATATGATAAACAGAGGATTTGATTGTAATGTGTTGATCAAATCAAAATGCAAGGTAACATACAACCCTAGTTATCAAGTGATTTTTCCAATACTGGATAATGGAAAATTTAAGGGTTGGGTGTGCAGAACAACAAAAAAGGAAGTTGAGGAAAAACGAAAATATTTATACAACAAAGGTTTTCACCGTAGCACTACTGTTGTTGGGAATTATGGTTCAAAAGATTGGGTTATTGTTGTTGAAGGTTTTATGGACAGGCTGAAATTTTTGCAATTTGGAGTGGATAATGTAGTTGCTATTTTTGGCTGGAAAATGTCCATTGAACAGGAACAAAAATTGAAATCTGCTGGAATTAAATATATAATCTCAGCACTTGATAATGATAAATCTGGAAGGAAAGGAACAAAATATTTACAGACAAGGTTTAAAACAGTGAGGTTTAAATATCTCAAAGGTTTTAAGGACCCAGGAGAAATGGAAAGAGATAAATTTGAAAAGATGTTTAACAAGACGATGGCAGAATTAAAACGATTGAAAGGAATTTAAAATGGGTTTAGTTGATTCTATCAAAAGGGATGCAAAAAAAGCTGGCCAGAATAAAGGCAAATTTATGTACTTCAGGGAGGGAACAAAAACAAGGGTTAGATTTCTTACTGACATGGATGATGGTATGGAAGTTACCTTTCATGATAGTTTTGCAAGTGGTATAAATGTACCTTGCCAGGAAATTTTTGGCAGAGACTGTGACTATTGTGAAATGGAAGGCCTCAGAACAAGAAGCCAGTATATTTGGTCTGTTTGGGATTATGAGGCAAAGGAAGTTAAGCTGTTTATGTTCCCTGTAAACAATTGCTCTCCCATCCCTGCATTGATGGCAATGTATGAAAATTATGGAACTTTGGTTGATAGGGATTATATTATTTCTGTTACTGGAAAAGCTCAGAATAAGACATTCACTGTTATCCCTATGGATAAGGTAAAATTTAGAAATGATAAGGCAAAACCTTATTCTGAAAAGTCCATTCTTAAAATGCTTGATAAAGCTTACCCTGCAGAAAATTCAAGTGATGAAGATGATGGGTATGAAAAACCTTCAAAGAAATCATCCAAGGCTAATAAGAGGAAATATGAGGAGCCTGAAGATGATTATGATGAAGATGATTATGATGAGGCAGATGAAAAAGATTATTCTGAGATGTCTCCAATTGAGCTTTATCGGATTTGCAAGGAAAAGAAGATTGATGTTCAACCTAGAAAGTCTCAGAGGTATTACATTAAGCAGATTGAGGATTATGAACAGGCCCATGATGATTGGGATGATGAAGATGAGGACGACTGGGAAGATGAATAAATTTAGGGGGTGATTTATGGCAAGGAAAATAGTTATATTTGGCCCTGATAATTCCGGAAAAACAACATTAGCAAATCAGATTTCAAGAGAGTTTAAATTTTCATACATTCATAGTCTTGGTCCGGTGGATGTTGATAAAATGGTTCGGTTTATGGATGATATGTTAAGCAATGAGGAAAATGTTGTTTTTGACAGATTTCCAATTATCGAAGAATCAATCTATGGTTTAGCTTTAAGAGGCTCTAGCAAATTTGATTGTTTTGATAAGAAATACATCTCAAGTGTTTTGGAAAGGGTAAACCTCTTTATTTATTGCAATCCAAATTTAGACACCATCTGCAAGTGGGGAACTAGGGAACAGATGGATGGTGTAAAAGAAAACATCAACAAAATCAAATTAATGTATGATAATTACTATGATAAACTGGTTGTTGAAAATTACCCTGTTGTGTGTTATGATTACACTGCAGCTAATGGCCTTTTATCAATTAAGGAAAGGATTAAAATTTTATGAATATTACTCATGCTGTTGAAGAGAATGTTTCTGGGGATATGCTTGAAGCTATTTTTAGAAGACAGAATGAATTGATGATCAAATATCACGATATTGAGCTTAGGTCTGGATTGATGCAAACAGAGGATTGCCCTGTTAATCTGGATGATAAGCGAGGGCAGGCAAGAATTAAAGATTATTCTTGGAGAGTGACTGAAGAACTTGGAGAAGCTCTTGATGCAAGAATGCAGGATGATCTTCCTCACTTCAAAGAGGAATTGATTGATGGATTGCATTTTCTTACAGAACTCTCAATTCTTTCTGGTATTGGTGTTGATAACATCATTAGAAATGGAATTGATTACTGGGAGGAAAGAGAAGGAAATAATTGGGCTTCTGGTGTTCTTTGGGATTCTGTTATTGGTGAGGCTTATGATTTGGATAAGCTGAAAGGGTTGATTCACTTAGCTGGCTATTTGTATGATGATTTTGATCTTGAGGAAAGAATTTCCAGTTTTGTTATGCATATTGGAATGACTTGCAATTGTTTGAAGAATAAGCCTTGGAAACAAAGCAACATGATAACAGATAAGGAAGCTTTCTATAAATCCCTTGGTGCAACATGGATTTCCTATATTTCCATTTTGATGTTTTTGATGGATGCTGAAGAAATTTGTGATATATACTTGAGAAAATCCCAGGTTAATAAATTTAGGCAGCGTAGTAATTACTAATGCTAGTACGGAAATATAAAGACTTTGATGATTTGTTTTTAAACCTTACCAAGGAAATACTCGAGAATCCCAATGAATTGATTGATTATTCATCTGGGATTCTCGGTTATATTGATAACATGGTGCTTGCTACAAAATCCTGGGATTGCACCTTGGACCTTGGTGATTTTGGGTATGCTAAAAACAAATGGAACCAATTGATGAGAACATACATAGATTATGATCAGCTTGTTAAATTCCGAGAACGTATCAAAAATATGTCTGGTCTTAGCTTTACATATTATTTTAAACAAAAGAAAATTAACAATGGTAGTTGTTTAATTGCAGTTGTTTTAAGCAGGCAGGATAGGAAGGGAAAGTGGACTAAAGTAAATGTTCTTTACAGAACCACGGAAATCCAAAGAAGGTTTGCAGCTGACCTTGTAATGATTCACCATTTTATAGAGGAACTCCCTAAGGAAATTTGTGATATACATAGGGTAATTTTTTACATGCCTCAATCATATATTTCAGCCATGGTTATAAATGGATATTATGATTATTTTGGGGTGCCTCGGGAAAATCTGGATGATTCTAACCCTTGGATAAAATCCTTGATTAGTGTCCACAAAAGAAGTTTTGTTCCTGGGTCAAGAATAACAACATACCAAAGCATGGCCAGGATGCAAAAGTTAGCTTTAGGGTTAACCTCTTATGATAGTCTAGATGTAAATGATTTCGGTATAGATAAACACTTCCAAGGAGGAAATAAGTAAATGAGAATTTACACAAATTGGCAGGAGTGCTATGAAGAAACAAAACGGGACCTTGCAGAAATGGGGATTGATGTTTTCCCGAAAACAATGCAAGACAAAAATATTGAGGGTAATTTGGAGTATGCAACAAAGGAGTTGCAGAATTATTCCTATTGTTTGCTTAATGTTAAATCATCCGAATATACCGGAGTTACTCAGCCGTGGGCGGATGCTGAATTTTTGGAAAGGGTAAACCCCTCCGGAAATATTAATCCCGGGGATGCTTGGAAGTTAAGGCCGGATATTTGGAATGAATTCATGCATGATGGTAAAATGGCTTATTCCTATAATGAGAGGTTTTTCTTTAATGATCAGTTAAACAAAATTATTGATAGATTAAAGAATGATCATGATTCAAGACAGCTTTGGTTGTCTGTATGGAATCCAGCTGAGGACCCCGATAAGCTTGGGGGCATTTCAAGAGTACCTTGCTCCCTTGGGTATAATTTCCAGTTTAGGGATGGTAAGTTAAATATCCATTATGTAATGAGGTCCTGTGATTTCAAAACACACTTTGTAAATGATAGTTACCTTGCAGCTAAGCTTCTTGAGTATGTTGCTGATAAAGCAGAACTTCCAACTGGCAGTCTTACTCATACAATGTTTTCCTTGCATATTTACCGAAAAGATGTTCAGGGTGTTTTCTAAGGTTGACAAAATATTTTATTGATGTTATAATGATTGAACAACCAAAAATATTCAAATCTTCAGAAGGAGGAACACCATGAATAAGAAATTTAAAGAATGTAAGGCAATCATTGCAGAGGCACTTAAAAGACTGGAAGAAGCTGGTGATGGAGAATTTGAAGTTCCGGAAATTACAAAAGAACTTGTTTACAGTATCTTTGGTGAAAATCTGGATGTTGAAAATTCTGTTGAAGAAGTAATGTGGATGTTTATGATGGAACTGTAAATTAACAAAATAATGTTGTGAAATAATGTTGTGAATGAATGAAATGCAAAGCCACCTAGATAGGAAAATATTTAGGTGGCTTTGTTGGTGGTAAAAATGTATTTGAAAGCAAAGGATTTAGATGATGCTTGGAGAAAAATAAATGTTGGCTGCATGACTGGAAAGGTCCCTTGTAAATCAATTTCCGTTTCCAGACATTTTATAGTTGACGGTGAGATAATTTGCTCTGTTGAAAATAAGGATTGTAGTTTGGACTTGAATAACTTTGGTTATCAGGATAGAAAATTGCAATTACTTTATAATAAGTATTTTGATCAGGAGCAGTGGGATATTTTCAATGATTTGGTTTTATCTGGAAAGAATGCAATATATTACTTTAAATCATCCAAGGTTTATGCAGGTAAGCCAAAAGCTAATTGTTTAATATGTTTGATGTATGATAACAGAAATGATGAATATACTATAGTATGGAGGCAAACAGAACTTCTTGCCAGATTTGCAGCTGACCTTGTTTTTTTGTCAAAAATTCTTTTGGATAAAAGGTTGAGGTTGGTGATTTTAGGAGCCTATCAATATATTGTTGTCATATATGGAATTTTTAAAATGAATGGGGTTAGGTTTAAAAAACCTAAAGATGAAAAATATGCCAAGGCTGTTGTAATGTCTAAGGAATTTTTCCCCGATTATGTTGATTTTGAATTTTATGAAAGGTGGCAACCTATCAAGTTGGTGCAGAAAAGCTATAAACGATATTTGAAAAGAAAAGAGAATTGATATGGATTTACATAGACATGATGAATATAGTTCTTTTGATGGATTTGGAAAAGCTAAGGAATTGGCAGAAATAGCATCTGAACTTGGTCATACCGCTTTAGGGATTTCAAATCATGGAAACACAAATGGCTTGGTTCAGCACTATATGGGATGTAAGGAGGCGGGGATAAAACCAGTTCTTGGGTGTGAGGGGTATTTTTTGCCGAAGTATGTTCCACAACATAGAGGCTATCATTTGTGTTTGTTTGCAAAGAATCATCAAGGATATAGAAATTTAAATGAATTGCAATTTGAAGGGGAAAAACAAAAATACTATAATCCAATTTGGACATTTAAACTTTTAGAAAAATATCATGATGGTTTAATATGTACTTCAGCTTGTATTGCAAGTTATTCAAGTCAGTGTTTAAAAGCAGGCAGGAAGGATTTAGCTGTTAAATACTTGAAGAAAATGGTTGATATTTTTGGAGATGATTTTTATATTGAGATTCAGCCATATAAAATATCAGAGAAAGGCCTTCAGGAAAAGGTTAATGTTGAATTGATCAATTTAGCAGATGAACTTGGAATAAAGTGCATTTTAACATCTGATTCTCATAGGGGTAGAAAAGAGGATTTTCCTACTTACTTAAAAATGCATGAAATAGCTGGCCATGATTTGGAACATATAGAGGGAACATATAAGGAAAGATACATGCCATCGGATGAGGAGCTATTTAAAAGGTTCTGCAAAATGCATTCAAAGGACATTGATGATTTTAGGTCTCGAGGCATGGAAATGATTTTTAATCTCAAGGAAATAGAAGATAAAGTTGAAGATGATATTTTTAAGGATTTGAAGGAAACATTGCCGGTTTATTCGGATGATTCAATGGGCCTTTTGAAAAAGAAAATTAAGGCGTTTTTAGTTGATCATGGCAAATGGAATAAGAAATATATTTCCAGAATAAAGCAGGAGCTGCATGTAATAAAAACCTTAGGATTTGAAGACTACTTTTTGATAGTTGCCGATTATGTAAACTGGGCAAAATCCCAGGATATTTCTGTTGGCCCAGGAAGGGGTTCTGCATGTAATTGTTTGGTTGCTTACTGTCTTGGTATTACTGCTGTTGACAGTTTATTGTTTGGCTTGGATTTTAGAAGGTTCCTGAGAGAAGATAAAAAGAAAATGCCTGATATTGATGTAGACTTTGAAACATCAAGAAGATATGATGTTATTCGTTATGTTGTGGATAAATACAAAGGCAAAACTGCAAGGATTGCTTCTTATGGTTTGTATAAAGTTGATAATCTAATAAATGATCTTGCAAAGGTTTGTGGTTTACCAACGGATAAAAGTGTTGATGAAGAAGAAATAAAAGCAAACAAACAGACAATTGCTGCAATTAAAACCTTGGTTAATATTTATATTGATGATGATGGTAATTTAGCTGCTCCGGAATTACTTAAAAATCCAGAAGCAAAAACATTTAATTCAATGTATGATCACATAATAACCCATTTTACAAAGTTATATAAAAAGGTCCGCTTTATCGGTACCCATGCAGCTGGTGTTGCTGTTACTGGTGGAAACATCCTTGATTATACTTCCTTAAGGATTGATAAATCTGGGGATATATATACAAACTATGACTTGAATGATATGGAGAATATTAATGTTATTAAGTTTGATATGTTAGGCCTCAAGACGGAAGAGGAAATTCATGAACTTAGAAGAGCAACTGGTGTTGTTGTTGATTATGACACTATAGTTGATGATCAAAAAGTTTTAGAAAGATTTGGTTCCGGAGATACAAAGGCAATTTTCCAGTTTGATAAAAAATCTGTAAGGGATATTTTGACGGGAATTAAATGTGATTGTTTCAATGATGTTGTAGCTGCCAATGCAATGAACCGCCCAGGACCATTATCACTAAAAATGCCTCAGGCCTATGCTGAAAATAAATTTAATATTGAAGAAGCAAAATTATCCCCATACTATGACTACACAAAAGAAAGTTATGGAACAATAATCTATCAGGAACAGATTCAGCAGATTTGTGTTAATGTTGGAAATATGACTTGGGGAGACGCCGATAAAGTAATGAAAATGATTGGCGGACAATCTCAGTCGGAGGATGCAAGGGCGGAATTTGAAAGAACCAAAAAGGAAATGCATGATAAGTTTGTAGCTGGTGCAGTTTCAAATGGTTATAGTGAATCCGAGGCAGAACAGATTTTTAACATGGTTTTGGTCTATTCATTTAATAAGGGCCATGCAACAGGTTATTCTTTGATCTCGGTTGAGGAGATGTATTATAAAGTTTATCATCCAACTGAGTTTTGGTATGCTAAAATAAAATATGCTCCATCTGATTCTGATTATGAAAAGTATTGTGTTTATGCTAGTAAGGATGATGTAGTTATATTCCTGCCTCATTGTAATTTATCTACTGAGAGGATGAGAATTAGAAATGAATCTGGGGAGTTATGTTTACAAAGAGGGATTTCTGAAATAAAGGGAATTGGGGAAAAGGCTGCAAAATATATTGTTGATGAAAGACGCAAAAATGGAATCTTTACTTCTTATGATGATTTTGTTGATAGGTGCAAATCTAGAGTGGTTACTTCCAGAGTTATAAGTATTCTCAAAGAATATGGTGCACTTGAATTTAATAAGAAGGTTTATATTTCTAGAGTTACCAAATATAATTCTGCATTATATTCCAGAAATTGATGGGATAAATTTTTAAAAAAGGTATTTACAATACTTTTGAATTATGGTACAATAAAATTCCAAATTAAATAAATTAAACAAAACAATAAAACATCAATTAAATCACTTTTGAAAAGGAGAAA
>CALCBO010000071.1 GCA_937897245.1 uncultured Caryophanales bacterium
ATGGTTTATGAAGAGTATTTTTTCCCTTATTTAAATCTTCAACAAACTCTTCAATTCCTCTATCATAATGATATTTAACATCTCTTTCATCTTCTTCATCAACTACTTCAATAGTAATTCCTTTTAATAGAAATGCTGACTCTTGCATTCTCTCACATATCATAGTATATGAAAAATTAGTAGCTGAAAATATTTCTTCATCTGGCATAAAACGAACAGTAGTTCCGGTTTTATTAGTAGTTCCAACTTTTTTTAAAGGAACTGCTACATGTCCACCATTTTCAAATCGAATATAACTCTCTTCTTTATCACGTTTTATTGTAACTTCCATCCAACTTGATAAAGCATTAACTACCGAAGAACCAACTCCATGTAATCCTCCAGATACTTTATAACCATCACTTTCAAATTTACCTCCAGCATGTAATACTGTATATATTACTTCTGGTGTACTTTTTCCTGATTCATGTATTCCTGTTGGTACTCCACGTCCATGATCTTCAACACTAACAGAACCATCTTTATGTAAAGTTATTTTAATATAATCTCCATAACCATTAATAGCTTCATCTACAGAATTATCTACAATTTCCCATATTAAATGATGAAGTCCTCTTTTATCAGTAGACCCTATATACATACCAGGTCTCTTTCGAACTGCCTCTAAACCTTCTAATATTTTAATTGATGATGCATCATATTTTACTGCCATTTTATCACTCCCAACAATTCACTATATTTTATTATATCTAAAGAGACTTATTTTTTCAAATTATCTTTACTTTTTTTGACAAAAGAAAGATATCAGTCGATATCTCATATTACTTTTTAGAATCATTTTCTTCACTAGACTTATTTATTTTAACATTATCTCCCTCTAATTTAGAATCATTTCTATTTTGAATAGTTGCATTTCTAAGTCTTGTTTTATGACTAATTAAATCATCTACTTTTTCTAAATTATCAATATTTTTCTTAGTTTCCTTCTCATATGTATGTCTAGCTGACTTATTACGATATCTTGCATACATTATCCCGTAAAAAATAAATCCTCCTGCTAATATAGCTAGAAAAATAGAACTATCATCATCATCAGAACCAGAATAACTAACTATAAATAAGAAAAGTCCAATAATAGCACATATTATCTCAATTATTGTAGATATACCTATTAATAATGGTTGATTAATTGGAACACTTCCCATTACTTCACCAGTTCTTGCATTAACTGCTACATAATGTAGTATTTTTTTCTTACCTTTTACTTGTTGATAACTATAAAGCCATACTGGTAAATAAGCGGCTAACCATTGAGTACCAATTACTTTAAATTCTTCTTCATCCCAACGTACTCCTCTATCATAGAACTTACATTCTTCTCTAGCAGCATACCTAGCTATATCTTTTAATTGTTTTTCTACTTTTTCATCTAAGTCTTCAATATTAACATCTCTTCTCTCAGATGTATATCCTACTAAATAATTACCTTCATAAGCAATACAATTTTCTGTATCAAAAGGCATAATACTATTAATAATATTATTAGTTTGATCTTCTCTTTCTTTATCTATTCTATTTGAATTAGATTCTACTGATAAATCATCTACTGTCATATCAAACTCTCTTACTACATGATAATTATCAGCATCATAATAAGTTTTTCTATTATCTCCAGAACCTACAGTATATTTTCTAATTAAATGTTCTCCTTCACCAGAAAACTTAGCATGACTATTAGCATCTACTATCATATATGGAAAATATACTCCCATTATATTATCAGTAGTAAATTCTCTTTTAAAAACTGGATGAGCAAAAAATCTCCTTTGTCTCACAAATTCATTTATTTTAACTTGAGCTTCTTCCTTCTTCAAACTAAAAGGTAATAAACAATCTGGTACAGCTCCATTTTCAATCTGCGAATTAATAGATAAAATACTTCTACACCAATGACATCTAGCATGACTTGAACTAGCAGTATCAATCACAACTTCAGCTCCACATCCCCCACACTTTAAAGTAACAACATCCTTAACATCTGCTTTTATCTTACCTGCACCACTACCACGTGATAAACCTTTTAAATTCTTTAGATTATTCTCAATTCCCGTAATACTTTTTCCATCAAACTCTGAAGCACAATAAATACAACGTAATTTCCCAGTCTTAGGATTAGGTTCTACTTCACTAGAACCACAATTAGGACATACATATTGCCCATCTTTAACTTTACCTTTAGTATGAATTACTTTCTCTTCTTTCTTATCCTTTTCTCTATCAGCCATATAAACTCCTTAATCTTCTTCATTATATCAAATAATAAATAATCTTTCTACTTTACTTTTTGATAAACTTTACTATGTATAGACTCTATACTATCCATTCCTCCTTCTAAAGAACAATCAATAATATCCCAATTTAAATAATTAGCTAACTCATTTGAATTATCATAAACTCTCTTCATAAATTCAATATCAGCCTCATGTATATCATGTTCTACTCCTTCATTATTCTCTCTTTTTTCTCTAAGAGAAGTAACTACATCAAAAGGAGCAGTTAAAAATATAACTTTATCTGGCTTCTTTAAACCTAACTTAGTATATTCAAAATCTTCTATATAATCAATAAACTCTCTTCTTTCTATTTTATCTTTAATATTAGCACTTTGATATATTAAACTAGAAGTAGTATAACGATCAAGTAATATACTATCTCCATTATTATAATATTCTTCTAACAATTCCCTCCAAGTAATTGCTCTGTCATTTGCATATAAACTATTTATAAAATAAGGAGATAATTCATTAAAAGACCCATAATTACCTTTTAAATATTCTTCTACACCTCTAGCTTGATAAGTCCCATAAGATGGAAAATGATGAGTTCTAATAATCTCTCCATCTCTTTCTAAATGTTCCTTTAATAAATGAAACTGTGTAGTTTTACCTATTCCATCACAAGCCCCTTCCATTACTATTAATTTACCCATCTTATACCTCACTCCTAATCTCTTCACGATATTTAATAATATTCTCCATCTTAATCAAATAAGCAATCATATAAAAACAATTATCATAATATTTTCTTAATTTATAATTAGATAAATCTACATATTTCTTATCAACATTTCCCATAACTCCCATCTTAGTAACAACTAACTTAATAGTATTATAAATAGGAGGATTATATACTTTATATTTATCTTGATTATTATCTAAGTAAGTATATAACTTATCTAATATTATTCTTTTCATTCTAATTCCATTATTATTTAAACTCTTATATGAAAGTAATAATTCATAAATATCATCTGGTACTATATCTAATAAGTCTTCATATCCAATATCTCTTAAAGATATAATTAAATTATTTGTGATGTTCTTATAGTAGTTAGGTAGTTTAGTATGGAAGATAGATTTTTAAGATTTTTGAAAAAAATTGGTGTAGAAGATGTTGCTCCTTTTGAGAGTTGTTCTTTTACTATTAACTCTTACGATAAAACTAACGATATATGCTATATC
>CALCBO010000072.1 GCA_937897245.1 uncultured Caryophanales bacterium
CCATTAATTATTTTTACTGTTTTAGTGTGTACTTCTACAATGATTCAAAAACAATATCCTGACCTTGTTTTAACAGATTGTATGGAAACAATCATTTTACTGCTAATGTACTTCACCATCGAAAACCCAGACTTAAAAATGATCCAACAGCTAGAACTAGCAACTGAACAAGCTGAAAAAGCCAATCGTGCTAAAACAGATTTTTTAAGTAGTATGTCTCATGAAATACGTACTCCACTAAATGCTATAGTAGGTTTTAGTGATTGTATTATGGAAGCTAATGATTTAGGAGAAGCTAAAGAAAATGCTAAAGATATAGTTAGTGCAAGTGAAACATTATTAGAAATAGTTAATGGTATCTTAGATATTTCTAAAATAGAAGCTGGTAAATTAGAAATAGTTACTTCTCCATATAATACATCAGAATTATTTGAAGAATTAGCTAAATTAATTACTCCTAAGATGAAAGAAAAAGGACTTGATTTTACTTTTAATATTGCTGCAGATTTACCAAAAACCTTAAATGGAGACCATGCTAATATTAAAAAAGTTATTACTAATCTATTAAGTAATGCATGTAAATATACTGATAGGGGATATGTTCATTACGAAGTAAATTGTATTAATTCAAAAAATGTATCTAAATTAATTATCTCAGTAGAAGATTCAGGAAGAGGAATAAAGAAAGAAAATATTGATAAGATGTTTACTAAATTCCAAAGACTAGATGAAGACCGTAATACTACCATAGAAGGAACAGGTTTAGGACTTGCTATTACTAAACAATTAATAGAACTAATGGGTGGTAGAATAATAGTTCATACTGTATATGGACAAGGTTCTAAATTTACTGTTGTTCTTAACCAAAAAATAGAAAAAGAAGAAGTTCTAGAAAAACATCATCTACGTACCAATTTAGATTTACACAATATTCGCATCTTAATAGTCGATGATACAAATCTAAACTTAAAAGTAGCAACTAAACTACTAGAAAAATATCATGCTAATCAAGTAGTAACTTGTAGTAGTGGTTTTGAATGTATTGAAAGAATAAATAGAGGAGAAATATATGATTTAATACTCTTAGATGATATGATGCCTAAAATGAGTGGTGTAGATACCTTAAAAAATCTAAAAAGTAATCCAAACTTTAAAACCCCAACTATAGCATTAACAGCCAATGCCATTACAGGTATGAAAGAAAAATACTTAAAAGAGGGATTTGATGGATATCTTGCTAAACCAATAGAAAAAGAAGAATTAATTCAAGTTGTTAATCAAGTTCTAGGTAGAAATATAACAGAAGAATTAGATTTCTCCAAAGAAGAGAAAATAAAAAATTATATGAATGGACCAGTTAATCCAACTATTCGTGGAGAAGAAGTAATAAATGTAAGTGATAATGAAAAAATAGAACAAGAACGTAAAGAAAATGATATTATTCCTGTAGAAGATAATGTTGAAGAACTACTAAAAGAAGAAATAACAACAAAATATAAAATGCCTAGTGTAGAATTAAATCCAACTCCAATAGTAGTTAATCATATTAATGAAAAAAAAGAATCAAATGAAGAATCCAAGATAGACTTAGTACCAGTAGTGGATATTTCACCTGAATTAGAAACAAAAAAAGAAGATACTACCTATGATGAAAAATATTTAGAAAAAATGGGTGTAGATATAAATCATGCTCTAGAGCTACTGGGAGATATGGATATGTATAATATGACTATAAATGATTTTTATCAGGAAGTAGAAGAAAAATGGCAAAGAATAGTTAATTATAAGAATGATAATAATATGCCAGAATATGCCATAGAAGTACATTCATTAAAAAGTGACTGTAAATACTTAGGATTTATGACTCTAGCAGATATTGCCTATCAACATGAATTAAAAAGTAAAGAAAATGATTCAGAGTTTGTTAATAATAATTTTAAAGATTTAGAAACTGAATATAATAAAGTATTAGAAATTGTTAAGAACTATGTAAATAAATAAAAGTAGACAAATGATGATGTCTACTTTTACTAGTTATACCTTATTTAATAAAAAGATAGATAAAGATAAAATACTCGCAAACATAGATAAACCTATATATGGTATTAATAGTTTAGCTATTTTACTTTTAATAATCTTTAATTCTTCATATAAAAATAATGTTGAAAGTAATGTCCCTAAACAAGAAATAAATCCTAGAAAAGAACTTTTTAATCCAAAAAAGAATATAGTGTAACCCTGATTAAATAAATAATTAATAATTAGTGTTATAAGATAACTTTTAGGTAAATCTTTAAATCTCTTTGTTGATAAAACACTATAGATAGTAATAGCTATTAAAATGTAAATAATTGTCCAAGCAATAGGATAAAAAATACTTGGTGGAGCAAAGAAAGGTTTCTTTATTTTGTCATAGTATGCATAATTTAAAGGTATAATACTAGTAAAGAACCATGGTAATAAACATAATAAAAATAATAATATCTTTTTAATCATTTTTCTCACCTCTTTTATTATTCTATGTTTTATTGTATAATATTATTAGTTTTTTGGAGGAAAAATATGGAAAGTGAACTAATGTTAGATGATAAAAACGTTTTAATGATGAAACTCTTACATTATTTTATTACAGAAAAGAACTACAACCCGATTATCTTACAGGGAGTTGAGAATGAAATCTGGTTAGAAAATCTTAATGAAGAATGTAAAGTAGTTAGAATAGTTTCAAATTATATACATAATGATGAACAGTATAAATTTGATGTTTTTAAAACAAAAAGAATTATCAAAAAAATTAAGAAAAAGACTTTATCATTACACATCAATGTGATGAGTATCTTTCTTGATATGGGTGATAATGTCATTGAAGAAATTAATAAAGATCCTTCTTTAATGGCTATTAAAGTTAAAGACGAAGAAGATATTAAAAATAGTGATATTATTAAAGAAGTATTTCCTGATTTAAAGAAGAAAATAAAATATAATGAGAATGGATTAGAATTATTTATGAAGATTACTAATGATATAAATAAACATAATAAGGAAGATGCTAATAGATTAGATTGCTATTAATATTATCTTTTATATAGTACCATTATTATTAGGTGAATATGATAGAATTATTGAGAGTTATTGCATTCATGGACCAAGTATTCGTGGAGGACAATACTATCGATTATTCACAGGTTTATTCTTACATGGTAGTATCTTTCACTTATTATTTAATGTATATGCCCTATATGTAATTGGTTCCCAAGTAGAGAATTTTATGGGAAGAATAAAATATGTAGTTATATACTTATTTTCTGGACTAATAGGGGCCATGTTCTCTATGATTTTTGGTGGAAGTGTAGCTTCAATTGGTGCTAGTGGAGCAATCTTTGGACTTATGGGAGCTCTATTATATTTTGGATATTATTACCGAGTATATTTAGGAAATGTTGTAAAGACTCAAATAATTCCTTTAATAGCCTTAAATTTATTCCTTGGTTTCATGTCCCCAGGAGCAGATAATTTTGCCC
>CALCBO010000073.1 GCA_937897245.1 uncultured Caryophanales bacterium
AGGAGCAGGTAAATATGTCTGTAAAAACGCTATAAATGGCACTTGTAGTGAATTACGGTATACTACAAGTACATCAAATGGTTCAATGACTTATAATAAATCTACAAATAATTATAAATATTCTAAAAGTTTTGAATATAGACTAGATTCAGATGATAATACATATAAATATTTTTTAGATGATGCAACATCAACTACATTCTTTGAATGGAATGATACCAATAAAACAAGTTTAAATAATGCCCATTATACATGTTGGAATGAAAATGGCAAATGTACAACATTATCTTATATATATTACTTCGGTTTTGATAGTCCATTTTATATTAATTTAATAAATGGAAAAAGTGTAGTTGATGCTAAAAATGAAATGCTGTATAACAATGATGTAAATCAGGTAAATTCTATAATCAAGAATGGAGTTGATGCCTGGTATAAGAAGTATATTCTTCCTGATGATGCAAAAGTAGAAGAAACAATATTTTGTAATGATAGATTTGAGAAAAATGCCAATACAAATGGATGGAATCCAAATGGTGGTAACATTTTAACTAATATGGATTTTAAAGAAGATAATTATATATATAGAAGTGATTTTAGTTGTACCAATGTAACAGATAAATTTAGTATTTCAAATAGTGTAGCTCATCTTACTTATAAAGTAGGATTGATGACTTCACCAGAGATGAATATTTTATATAATTATAAAGCTCGAAATACAGGACAAAATTATTGGTTAGTTTCACCTGATATTTTTAGCATGAATAGTGCTCGAGGACGTTATGTTAGTAGTTCAGGTTATTTAAGTGAGCAATATGTAAGTAATTCTTCAGGTGTTCGTCCATCTATTTCTCTAATACCAGGAACAAAATATGCTGATGGTGACGGTAGTATGGAAAATCCTTATTATGTAGGAGATGTTTATAATATAACTAATTCAAATAATCTATTTATGATAAAGAAAAAATCTCCTCCTGGATATGAAGTTCAAATATATTCAGATGATTATATAGTAACTTCTTTCAAGTTAAACGGTACACTTGTTAATGGTGATACATTCATAATGCCAAGTGAAGATGTTATTATTACTGATATTCAGTATGTAACTGCTAATTATAGTATTACTAATACAGATAATGATATAACTGTTCCAAATACAGGGAGATATGGTAGTACTATTACTTTAGAAACTAATAGTTATACAGTTATTTCATTTAAATTAAATGGAACTTTAGTAAATGGTAATAGCTTTGTAATGCCTTCAGAAAATGTAACTATAACAGAAATTACCAAGATTCCTCAAGTAACAGTTGAATCTGAACATAATCCATATGCTAATAATATTAATAATGTAGTTTATTATGAGAATACCTTTGCTGGAGCTACTTCATTAACAGTAGAACTTACTTATCAAACTGAAAGTACAGGTTGTGATTGGATATATTTATATGATAGTAGTGGAGGAAGTCCTTTATATAATAAGAAGTATGGTGGTACTACTTTAAAGACAGAAACTATTACTGTTAATAGTAACTATTTAAAAATACTATTTAGAACAGATAGTTCTGTTAATAACTATTATGGCTTTAAAGCTGTAATAACCCCTAATTATGATTAAGAGTTCACTTAAGAACTCTTTTTCCATGTATAGAAAAATTGTGTTATAATAAATATTATAAATTATGAGGAGGAGATTTATGAATTACTATCTTAAAGGACATTACACTAGAACTATTTTTGAAACATCTACGGGGTATCATGTAGGTTTATTTAAAGTAGTAGAAGTAAGTAGTGAATCTCTTTCAGAATACGTTGGTAGAAGTATTACCTTTACCGGTTATTTTCATGAATTAAATCAAGTAGATACTTATAAATTCTATGGTAAATTTGTAGAACATGATAAATATGGAACACAATTCCAAGTAGATAGTTATGAAAGATGTAAACCCGAAGAAAAAGACTCAATCATAGAATTCCTAACAAGTGGTCTCTTCAAAGGAATAGGTGAGAAAAAAGCTAAAGCAATTGTCGATGTCTTAGGTAAAGACACTCTAAAAATAATTCTAAATCAACCGGATAACTTAATATTAATTCCTGGAGTAACTAAGAAAAATATTGATACCTTACATAATACCTTAAAAGAATACGAAGCAAGTTACGAAACAATTATCTATTTAACTGATAAAGGTTTCTCATCCAAAGATGCCATGATTATCTATAATTATTATAAAAAGAAAACTAAAGAAATAATAGAAGAAGATATCTATCAAGTAATAATAGATATCTATGAAATGTATTTTAAAAAAGTAGATTTAGTAGCAGTTAAAAGTGGTCTTAAAAAAGATGATATTAGAAGAGTAAAAGCAGCTATCCTATATATTATGGAAGAAATAAGTAATACTTATGGACATAGTTATTATTTATTAGAAGAATTAAATTCTCTAATTCCTAGAGTTATAGGACAAGAAGTATCTACTAGAAGAATTAATAAAGCATATAAAGAATTAGAAGAAGATGAAAGAATAGTAATTAAAGAAGATAAATATTATTTAAAAGATATGTATGATGCCGAATGTTTAATAGTAAAAAGATTTAGAAGATTAAATAGAACTAATGAAAAAGAATCTAAAAACTTAAATAGTAAAATAACTGACTTAGAAGAATTCTTTAACATTAAGTATAATAAAGAACAAAAAGAAGCAATTAAAAAGAGTTATACTAATAGTTTCTTAATAATAACAGGTGGACCAGGTACTGGCAAAACTACAATAATGCGTGGTATTACTGAATTATATCGAGTAATGAATAAATGGAGTTATGAAAAATTAAATCAAAAGTTAGTCTTATTAGCTCCAACAGGAAGAGCAGCTAAAAGAATGAGTGAATCATCAGGTATGCCTGCTAGTACTATTCATCGTTTCCTAAAATGGCAAAAAGATACTAATCGTTTTGGTGTAAATGAATATAATAAAAGTAATGCTGAAATTGTAATTATTGATGAAGCTAGTATGATTGATACTTACTTAATGTCTCATCTTTTAAAAGGTTTATCTGCAAACTGTAAAATAATATTAGTAGGAGATGATCATCAACTACCTAGTGTTGGACCAGGAGAAGTATTACATGACTTAATTACCTCAGAAAAACTAGAAGTAGTAGAATTAACAGAATTATATCGTCAAGGAGAAGATTCTAATATTATTACCTTAGCTTATGATATTAGAAATAAAAGTATCTCTGAAGATATCTTTAATATAAAAGATGATTTAACTTTTATTTCTTGCCCTGATAACTATGTATTATCAAATATCTGTGAAATATCAAGAACATTTAAAGACCTAAATTATAAGAATTTTCAAATACTAGCTCCTATGTATAAAGGATTATATGGAATAGATGCTATTAATAGAGAAGTTCAAAATATCTTTAATCCTAAAAGTAGGGAATTAAAAGAAAATAGAATAGGAGAAGTACTATTTAGAGAAAATGATAAAGTAATTCAATTAACTAATATGCCTGATGATAATATCTATAATGGTGATATTGGTTTAATAGATAGAATTAGTCTATCTCCTAAAAAAGAAATATTTATAGATTATGATTCTAATATAGTTAAATATACTCCAGCTAATTTTATTAATTTTAGAATGGCTTATGCTATTAGTATTCATAAAGCCCAAGGTTCAGAATTTGATGTAGTAGTTATTCCTATAGTTAAAGGATATCGTAAAATGTTATATCAAAAATTAATCTATACAGCTGTTACTAGAGCTAAGAAAAAAATATATTTAATAGGAGATATTGAAGCCTTAGAAATAGCCAGTAAAAATGATGTAGCTGATATTCGTAGAACTTCTATTAAAGAATATTTAATATCAGGTATAAAATAATAATAATTATTCATACTACAACTAGAGGTGATTATTATGAAAATGATGTCTATGAAAACAATGGCTTTAGTTTGCCTAGGAGTTGCTAGTTATATGTATTTAAAAAAACATCCAACTAATATGGAAAATATTAAAAAGATAGGTAGAGATACAACTAGAAAAGTATATAATTTATTTGAAGAAGATTACTAATAATCTTTCTTTTTTTTTTAATTTACGATATAATTTTGTTGTTTGAGGTGACGAATATGATAATAATTAAAAGTGAAAGAGAAATAGAATTAATGAGACATGCTGGTATGTTAGTATCTAAAATGCATCAATTTATTAAACCATATATTAAAGAAGGAATATCTACTTATGAATTAGATAGATTATGTGAAAAATTTATTCTAGATAATGATGCAATACCTACTTGTAAAGGTTATGAGGGTTATCCTTCGGCTCTTTGTACTAGTGTTAATAGTGTAGTGGTACATGGTATTCCTCATAAAGAAGATATTTTAAAAAACGGTGATATCATTACTATTGATGTAGTAATTGGTTATAAAGGATATCAAGGAGATGCAGCTTGGACTTATGCAGTAGGAGATATTGATGATGATAAAAAATATTTAATGGAACATACAGAAAAAGCTCTTTATGAAGGTGTAAAAATGGTAAAACCTGGAAATAGAATTGGTGATATTTCTTATGCAGTACAAAAATATGCTGAAGACCATAATTTAGGAGTAGTTAGAGAACTATGTGGTCATGGTATAGGTAAAGATATGCATGAAGATCCAGAAGTACCTAACTTTGGTATTCCTAATACTGGACCTCGCTTAAAGCCAGGAATGGTTATTTGTATTGAACCAATGTTAACCTTTGGTAAACGTGATGTCTATGTAGCCAATGATGATTGGACTGTAATTACACAAGATAATAGCCCAGCAGCTCATTATGAACATACAATCTTAGTAACTGAAACAGGATATGAAATATTAACTCCTAGATTAGATAAATAACATGATTAACGTAAAATAAGCAACTATTTTACGTTTTTTTTGGCAATAATTCACAATCCATTGTATACTAATAATAGGGTGATAATAATGAAAAAAAGTATTTTATTTTTAATAAATGGATTAGGAATAGAAAAACCAGGTAGTTATAGTATTTCTATAGATCAATGTATGCCTCATTTAGCTAGAATAAAAGAAACATCTTTTTTTACTACAGCTGTTATTGATTCATTAGAATATCGAAGTGCTTATGAACAATTCTTTTTAGGAGATACTTACAAACTGGAACTAGATTATATTAATAATAATATTGTAAATGAACAGATAAGAAATAATATTACTTTTCAAAATATAAAAAGTAAAATTCAAAATCCAGAAATTAAAATTCATGTTTTTATAGAACCTACTAACTCTAAAATAGTAGACTCAATTAATAATTTAGTAAACCTACTTGGTACTAATAACAAAGTATATTTACATTTGATTCTAACTCAACAAACTACTAATGAATATAAACAATTAATAACTATTGTTAATTATATAAAGTATCATTTAACTTCTAATATTACCGTTGGTTTTATTATTGGTAAAGAATCATTTAATGATGAAATAGATAAAAATGAAATGGATTTCTTGAAAAAAATGTTCTTTTTATGTTCAACAGAAAGATGGAGTGATACTGAAAAAAAACTTTTATCTTTACAATCAGAAGGTACAAGACCGTGTGAAGTACAAGGTTTTTGTGCAACCAACGAATGTGCTCTAGCAAATAATGATGTAATACTTTTCTTTAATACTAAACGTACATCTTATGATAAATTTATTAGAGTAATCTATGAGAATGCTCCTGATTTATTAAAAACTCCTAATTACTCTTTACCATTGTATTCATTAATAAGACTAGATACTAAATATCAAGTAGCTCCTTTAGCTGAAAGTATTGTCTATGAAAAAAGCTTAGTTAATATCTTAAATAGAGCTAATAAAAAAATGTTAATCGCAACATCAGAAGAACATCTACAATTAGTTAATTTCTTAGCTAATGGTCTTAATTATGCTGGAAATCAAAATATTCAATTTGTTTTTCAAATAATCTGTGGTCAGCTGTCAATCCTGGAAGAAAAACAAGAGTAACAGAATCTTTGTTTAAAATATTTATCCAATAGTGAATATCGCCAAGTTGTGTTTTATGAATTTTTTCTGTCATAAAATTTACTCTACTACAAAATCTGTCCATTCTACATGATTATAAAC
>CALCBO010000074.1 GCA_937897245.1 uncultured Caryophanales bacterium
TTTGAAATAAATCACCCATAACAACCTCTCCTTCATTTCTTATTATAATATTTATTATTGAGTTTTGTCAATTTATTATCTTCTAAATAATCCAAATATTCTATTTGAATTGCCTTTTTGTTGATTACTATATAGTCCTAATTTAGATAAAAAATCAACTACTATGGCATTTTTTTTACGTTCATCTAATGGTGGCATATTATAAAAAACTTTCATACCAGCTTCACTTTCAAAATCCATTACATCATTGTTAAGTAATAAACTCATATTTAGGATAACCTTATATTTACTTATTTTGTTAAAAATCAACTTATTATTGGCTACTAATCTATTAAGTTTAATAGTACTTGGTTCTAACAAATATATTACATCTGAACAAAAACTATCATCTCTACATTTATTTAAATCTACTAATATTATTTTTACATTACTAAATTTAGCTATGGCACTTTTAATATCTGTTTCTTTGACTGTTATCATTTGTTTGTCCCTAAATAATTGAAAATCACTTTTATCAATTTCTATTGCTAGGACACCTTCTTTACCATATATTGAAGCTAGTTCTTTTTTTAATATATAAATAAAGGTTGTAGCGCCTGCATGTTCACTAGCATTTTTAAAGCCTATAATGGTTTGACCTTTTTCTATTCTAGTTGATACGTTTGCAAGTGCAGTTCCTGTATCTTCTGTTTGTTCACCCTTCTTCATCTTAAGTATAGATTCAACATCTTTTAAAGTATTAGGTTTTTTTAGTAAATACTTTATACCATTAGAATTAGTAGTGAAATTATAGATTCCTAATGATATTAAATGTCCTAAGAAATTAGGAGTACATAGATTACTACCTTCAGGTAATAAGAATATTATTTTTTCTGCTTCTAGTCCTTTAACTAATACTTCATATGTTCTTATATCACCATAATTTTTTAGAGAAGTTACATCTAAAATCATTTTACTGTAAAAAAAACTTCTAAACATTTCGACAATTTCAGATACATCATATACTCCACTAATATTTTTTATGATATCAATATCTAAATTTGATAATGTATTTTGTTGTTCATTTGCGATTATAACATTCATTATTTATCAACGCCCTTTTTAATCTTTTTCAAATGCTTTGGTATCTCCAGTAATTTGAAATAATCTGAAATCAAAAATTCTACTAATAACAGGTATTTCAATATTAATTTTAGTACATATTCGGTAGAATGATTTACCTTTAATGTCAGTTGTATTACTAGATTTTATTGACATTATACTACTTTGATTTTTATACTTATTGGCATCAACTTCTATTTCTTTATAGCAATATGCTCTTGTCTCTGGATCTTTTGTCCATTCACCGCCATCAGTATCAGAGGGACAGGTCATCTGACCCATAGTATAACCAATTTTAGTTGCATATTCTTTTATTTCTGCTGAGCAGTTTTTATCACAAACTCCATCATATGCTTCTATTGTTGAAATGACTTTATTCTTCATGCGAAATGCTTTCATATAATTGATATTAAAAGCCATATAACCTAATGCTACAACTATAAAAATTACAATTATTGATAATACTACTGTTCCACCTAATGCGTCTCTCATAATTATTCACCTACTTAGTAATTGGTATCTATTGCTCGCGTATCTCCACTTACTTGGAAAAAAGTAAATCCTAACTTACTTATGATTGGAATTGGTAATTCTAATTTTACCAATATATTATATATTTTTTTATCACTTTTAGTATTAGTTAATCTGTAACAGAAAATCCCACTACTATGTGGAGTATAGTTAGTGGGACAGTTCAAATCACTTTTTCCTGAATAACCTACACTTTTGGCGTTATCTATGATTCTTTTTATACAAGCTGTATCTTTATTATTACTAATACTTGAATCTAATCCACACCCTATTACTCCCTCATATTGTTCAATTGAAGATATTACCATATTTTTTACTCTAAACGCTCTCTGGTATATGACAATAAAGCCAAGAATTCCTTCAACAAGGAGTAGAAACACAGCAATAAATATAATGTTCATTATTCCACCAAAAGCCTCTTGCATTTATATTCACCTCAATTTATTTTGTGATTTAATACATGATTAAACACAATTTAATTATTATTAACCTCCAACTTTACTTTGATCATTTTCCTCATATGTATTGATATCATTCCATTGATTACTAATAGAATTTTTAATACTAGGCCACATAAACCAGAAAAATCCAATTACAGCTGCTATAGCAATTAATGTAATTACTGTTAAGTTTAATTCTCCTGTAGCTGCTTTCATATCTTATCCCATCCTTTCTTTATTATATTTAGATTATAGCAAATCAAAAAATCTTTTTCAATACTTTTTAATTAAAACATACTCATCATAGAAATTAAAATTACAAGCATAACACCTACTCCAGTTACAACAAGCATAACCATAGTTTGACTTTCCATATGATTTAATCTTTCTTTATACTTTGTTTCTCTGGCTTTATTTTGTAAGCTTGACACTGTTCTTGAAAACATCATTAATCTTTCTTGTTTTCTCTCTTGAGAACCGATACCTAAACGATATAGCAATCTCATCATTCGCATAGAATCTCTAACTGGATAGGTATTAGCAAATTCCATATAGGGATCTACAGTTGCATCACCAGCATTGATGCGATCAATCATTCTTCTTAAACCGGGTTTAAATATTTCTGGTGCATCACTTATTGATTTACCAATAGCAACCGGTACAGTATAATGTTGAATTAATATTTCTAAACTCTTTAAATAATATGGCAACATTACATCTATTTCATGTAAATGTTGTTTATAATAGTTTTTTAATTGAATATATGGTAATTTAAAAGCTCCTACTGCCACAACTGCAGATAAAACCAAATTTAAGAAGAATTGTGAATTAAAAATTTCACTTGATCTATTTCCAGAAATCATAAGAACCATTACTACTAAAAATGCTATAAAAGCTGTAGTAACTCTCTTTGAATATAATTGGTTTATATCAACATTTTCACCATATCTAGCATATACTAAAAATTGATAATCATCTTCTTTTAGAGCCTCCAAGTACTTTTGGTTATCGGCAAAAAACTTTTCCTTATTTATAGTATTATTATATACTAATATGAACATAATAATGGCTCCAACAATAATTATTTCCATTATTCAGCACCTACATTCTCATTATAATATTTTTCTCCTTTTAATAGGAAATAAGTATTAATAACTAATACTCCATGCATTAGAATTTGAACATATATTTTTTCTAATAGTTTTAAATATGCTTCTCTTCCTAATAAGTATTGGACGAGCATTACCATTAAATATAACATTATACCAAACTGTAGAAATGATTTATGGAATGATGCTCTTTCAATTCTATCACGATATACACTTTCAACTAACATATCAATATCTAATTGCATATTTTCAAGTGAATCAGCTGAATTTTGAGCACCTTCTTTTGTTATTTGTAAGAATAATTGATGCATATTTTTTACTATATAGTATGGATATAATTTGCTCATATAATCTAGTGCTTCATCTATTGTACCATTATCATAACTCATCGTAATCATTTGTCTTACATCACTCAATACTGGATCTTCAAGTACACCAGAATTTGCTACTCCTTCAAGTGCTTTAACAAATGATTGAGTAGTTGCAAACTCCATTATGGTATTTGATGTATATACCTGTATTTGTTCAAATAAGAATTCTGAATAGGTTTTTTTACATCTTAAATATGTTATATATGGTACAAAAGAAACTGCTATTAAAGCATAGATTATACTGATAATTAAATTATAGAAATACAAATAAGTTACAACTGAAGCAAAGGATGCAAACAGTGTAACTTGAATGGCATATTGTCTAGGAGTATATTCTTCTCCTAATTGTTTTGTTTTTTCTCTTACTACTTTAAATGAATATGGGGCGAATCTATCATACATTCCTTGAACTTGATTTAGAACGTATTTTCCAACATTATCACCTTGATGATGTCTATATATGTAAATGCCTACGACAATAGCTATAATAATAAATAGTTCTTCAAAGTACATAATTTCACTTCCCTTTATTCTTCTAATTTAGCAATACCTGCAAATGCTGTATTTGGAACTTGAGTTACGGTATTGTTAGTAGGTTGAGCATTTATAACCATTTGCTGTTGTGGTACTGTCTGTGGAGTAACAACTGGTGCAGCTAATGGTACTTGTATATTAGGATTTACAGCTAATCCATTATTAGCCTCTATTTGACTTGTTTGTGGTTGAGCTACTTGTTGAGTAGCTGCTATAGTTGGAGTTTGTGCTTGAGTAACAACATTGGCAGCTGCTTGATTTGGTTGATTATTAGTAGTCGGTGTAACTATATTTTGTTGTGGATTCTGAGGTGTATTTTTTACTTCCTCGTTTGGTTGTAATATGGCTTTATTTGCTGTAATTTCACTACTAAGTGGAGCTAAAACTGGTGTATTATTTGCAACTGTCGCTCCATTATTATTTGTATTTTCTACAGTCGTTTCATTTTCTTGTTGGGATTCTGTAACATTATTAGTTTTATCTTTAGCTTCTTCTACAACATTTTCTTCATTAGTATTTACACTGACATCAGTATTTTCATTTTCAACATTGTTAGTTTCACTATTTTTATTTTTATTTTCATCGTTTTCTCCAACATTATCTTCATCAGAAGTTTCATGTATTGGCAATTCTTTAGGTAAATCCTTTATAATATCCTTTACTTCAATATTTTGATTTTCTATATATTCAATTAAATGATCACTTGGTTTACACATCATAGGTTGACCAAATATTTTTTGGTATATTATTCTAGATTTAGGTACATTATCATCATCTACATAGAATTCAGCTACTTCATCTATTTCACGGTGAAATTTACCATATTCTTTACTATAAAAAGCCTTGATATGTACTCCTAGTTGAATATATCGATATATTGTTGTAAGGAACTGATGAACATCTAAATCAGTTTCCATTAATGAATATAGACGATATGGAATTGCCGATGCTTTATCAGCATGAATAGTAGATAAAATGTTATGTCCAGATGAAATTGAGTTTCGAACAGCTGATACTGCTTCTGCTGAACGTACCTCTGATAGTAGAATCCATTTTGGATTCTGTCATACAGTGAGGACACTGATAGAGAACCTTGTGAAGTCCCTCTGCGCGGTAATCCTCCGTGATACGGATGTTGTTATCCTTCTGCCACTTG
>CALCBO010000075.1 GCA_937897245.1 uncultured Caryophanales bacterium
GGTAAATTTACACATCCATGAGAACCACTATTAACATAAATTTCACCACCAAACTTATTTCGCCATGAAGCATCATGTAGCCCAATACCACCATTAAATGGCATCCAATAAGTAACTGGAGTTTCATATTCTCTTTCACCGGTCTTAGGATCAATAGCTCCCCTTAAAACTGCCGGACTCTTTTTATAGGTAATCTTATAGATACCTGAAGGAGTTGCGTGACCTGAAGTTACTTTTCCTGTAACACAATCAGTTGTTAAAATGAGACTACCTTGTTTGTATAAATATACTTTTTGATTTGTTAAATCAATTTCAACATATGTACTACCAAAACCATTATTACCAGATATTTCTTTCTGACTATATACTGGCTCTCTAGTAACTGTTTCTTTGTCTTTAATATTTTTTATTAACTTTTCATATTCTTTACTCTGATTTATTTTATAACCAAAATTACTACTTGAAAAAGATCTAGTTCCCCTGCTTGTCGTTTTAAAAGTACGGCTCTTTCCACTCGTATTATATTTTGAAGCTAGTGAAGATATATATTTCTTGACTTTAGAAGAATTTATAGTTACTTCCTTACCATTATACTCTAACCATTTATTATAAACTGATGCATCACATACCTCTTTACCATTTGCCATATCATAAGTTATTGATGCACCGATATATTTATTTAAAGCTTCAACTTTATTCGATAAATCTTTATCATCAGATAAAATTGTAGGTTGAACATAATAATCCCCCGAAGCCAAATCGAAAGTATAGACTCCTTCAGAAACCATTTTTTCAATACTAGCTTGAAAATCAGTTAAATTAATATTAGTTCCTTGATATTCACTTTGAACAACAAATTTATTTGTATTTTCATCATACTTTTCCTTAGCATTTGTCGTCTTATCATCGTTCCCATCTTTGTAAAATTGAGATTCTTTAATTACAGAATTAAATTTATCTTCATCAAATGTTAATTCTTTTAAACTATATCTTTTTTCAGAAAATAATTTAGAAAAAATATTTAAATTATCTTCTTCCTCTTTAACTTCTTTTAAAAAAGATGTTAGTTCATAAGTAACGTTAAAATCATTCTTTAAGGAATATTGGTAACTCTTCCCTTGTTTATCAATAATTTCAACATTTTGTTTGTCTAATATCTCAGAAATATATTCATTAGCTTCAGATTGTGTCATATCACTAATCTCTATACCATTAACATAAGTATTATCAAAAAATAAATTCTCATATTTCATATTAAAACAAACAAATAAACAAACAAAAATAACAAATGTAACAACCATTGCAATAAGTAATTTTGTTCTAAGATGATTTTTTTTCATTTTATTTACTAAACCCATAAAATTAACTGCCCCCTTACAGCACATATCTTAGAATATTCTATCACTTTTTAAAAAAATTACAATATCTTTCAATATTATCAAAAAAAGGATGATTTTCATCATCCTAAAGCAACGTCTAGTATCATCATAATTACAAATCCCAAAGTAAATCCAATTGTAGCTATATTTGAATGTTTCCCTATTGAAGCTTGAGGAATCAATTCTTCTACAACTACATATATCATTGCTCCAGCAGCAAAAGCTAATAAATAAGGCAATAAAGGTTGAATATAAGAAGATAACCAGATTGTAATTAAACCACCTATTGGTTCAACAATTCCCGATAAAACTCCCAAAAGAAACGATTTCTTTTTAGAAATACCTTCACTTTTTAAAGGTAAAGAAATTATAGCTCCTTCCGGAAAATTTTGTATAGCTATACCTATAGATAAAGCTAATGGACTAGCTAAAGTTAAACCTTCTGCATGCTGTAACATACGAGCAAACACAATACCAACTGCCATACCTTCTGGAATATTATGCAAAGCTACAGCAAAAATCATCAAAAATTGTTTACTTATTCCACTTTTTCTTCCTTCTGCATCATTTGCTCCTACATGAAGATGAGGTACATTCTCATCAAGAAACAACAAAAACAGCACTCCTAATACAAGACCTATAGAAGCAGGTAAAAAAGCCCATTTATCAAGATGTGA
>CALCBO010000076.1 GCA_937897245.1 uncultured Caryophanales bacterium
AGTTAACATAATAACTGGAATATCTTTGAATTCTCTCATCTCTTCTACAAAATCAAAACCATCCATTACCGGCATCATAATATCTACAATTGCTAAATCAATATATTCATTCTCAACAACTTCTAATGCCTCTTCTCCATTTTCTGCCTCTAAAACAGAAAAACCTTCCTTATCCAAATAAAAACGTATTAACTCTCTAATATGTTCTTCATCATCAACAACTAAGATCTTTAATTTCATAGCATACACCTCAATTCTTTCCCATTATAACACAAATACAGTAAAAAAAATATATAAAACACAATATATACCAATACCAAAAAGAGGCTATAAAACACCCTTTATTACTAAAAAGTTAATTCATTACAACCTCAATAGTATACTTACTTTTTTAATCATTTATTACAAAATCAATTTCTCTCTCTTTTAATGCCAAACTAGCAGTCTGAGTAAAATATTTCATTGCCTCTACGGGATACTTTCCACTAGCAGTTTCACCGGTTAGCATAATACTTGATGCCCCTTGATACACAGCATGAAAAATATCACTAACTTCAGCACGAGTTGGTACAGCTTTTTCCTGCATTGAATATAACATTTCAGTGACCACCATGTATGGAAAATGATACTGATGACAAGTATGCTCTATACGATGTTGCATAGCTGGTAATACTGGTAAACCATAAGCATTTCCTAAATCTCCTCTAGCAATCACTATACAATAGTCAAATAGTTCAATAAGATGATGAAAACCATGAGAATTTTCAATCTTGGCATAAACTTTCAAATCATCAGCATTCAATGTTTTTAAAGTATTTTTGACTTCCATCAAAGCTTTCGCACTATTAACAAACGGCTGCATAATTCCAGTTACACCATATTTTTTTGCTTCTTTTAAATTTAAAATATCACTTGGTGTTAAAACATCACCTTCAATACTTTTTCCAGTTATCGCAATACTTTTATTATTCTTTAGTTTTCCACCTCTTAAGACTTCTGCTTTAAAAGATCTTACACTTATTTCTTTAACCAATAATTTTATCTTACCATCATCTAATAAAACCTTATCATTAATCTCAATACTTTCTAATACTCTATTAGGAATAACCGGTATAGATAATTCAATTTCTTTTCCTTCTTCAACATTAATATCTTCATCAATATGACTTACTCTTAATTCTGGTCCTCTCATATCAATCAATAAATCTGCTTGAATACCTAATTCATCTTTCGCCTGATGAAAAGCATCTATCCACTCTTTTTTATCCCATAAATTACAATGAGACAAATTCAATCTCATACCATTCATTCCTAATTCAAACATCTTTCTAATTATCTCTTTATGACAACAGCTTGGTCCTAATGTTCCATATATTTCTAATTTTTTCATCTTTCATCCCTCTTATATCTCATTCTATCATTTTTATTGTTTATTGTCTTTATCATCTTTTGCACTACTACAAGAAAAAAACTATCCCAAACAAAAAGAAATAGGAAAATCCTATTTCTTAAACCTACTAAAGAATCCTTTTTTCTTAACTTCTTTTTTATCTTCTTTAATAACATTTTCAGGCTGTGCTTGTTTTTTTCTCGCTTCTTTTATCTTCTTTAATTGTTCATCGCCTTTTTTATGTCCTAATTCAATAGCTCTCTTACACCATTTTTCAGCCTCATCAAGATCTATTTCACAACCCTTACCTAAACGATAACACTTAGAAGCATTCATAGCACCATTAATATCATGCTTCTTACCAGCCATCACATATAATTCTAAAGCTTTTTCAAAGTTTTTTTCAACACCTTGGCCTTCTTCATAACATACGCCTAAATTATTCATAGCACCTGCATGAGCAAGTTCAACAGCCTTTTGATAATACTTAATTGCCTCTTGAGTATTCTGGAACTCTTCACTAGCTTCAAAATCATATAATACAGCCAAATTATAAATAGCACTTACATGATTTCTTTGAGCAGCTTTTTTAAAATAATCAATAGCTACTCCATAATCCTTATCTACTCCTTTACCAGCCTTATAAATATTTCCTAAACTATATTGACCTCTAGAAAGACGTTCACCTTTACGATAATATTCTAATGCTTTAGCAAAATCCTGTTCAACATATTCACCAAACTCATACATAGCTCCCACACTAATAGAAGCATCTTCATCTCCTAATTCACACGCTTCTTTAAAGCACTCAAAAGCCTTTTTAGAATCTTTTTCAACATATTGACCAAAACGATACATTTGTCCAATATAATTCAAAGAACGAGCATGATGTAAAGAAGCTCCTTTAGAATAACATTCAAAAGCTTTCTCAATACTCGCTTCTACTCCAGTACCAAATTCATAGCATACACCTAAATTACAGATAGCTGGAGCATAATTCATTTCTGCAGATTTTTTATAATAAGATACAGCCATCTCATCATTCTTTTCAACAAATCGGATAAGGTAAGTTCCGAACGATGCGAAGCATTAAGCCAAGCCTTTGCCGATGTGGATGCCCCCAAGTTGTTCCTTTCTGCCAAGCAACGCAAGGGCCTGGAAGAACTGGAAACCCTCTTGGTTGAAACCGCTGCCCTACCCGAAATTTCACAAAACGATGTCATTGTGACGAACATTAGGCACTACGAAAGTTTGGTCCGAAGTCTCGAATCCATCCACCGTGTGCAGGACGGCTTGCAAATGAATCTTTCCGGGGATTTTGTATCCCAAGACCTCCGAGAATGCCTTTCACACCTTGCCGAGATTG
>CALCBO010000077.1 GCA_937897245.1 uncultured Caryophanales bacterium
AATCTTAGATAATCGATTGGTACTATGCCGAATTGCTTCACTATCCTGGTCAAAGGCGAATAAATACCCCTTATTTATTCTCTCCAAGATGTTACTACTGTGTCCTCCATAGCCTAACGTAGCATCTACAATCACACTATTTTCTTTTATATTTAGGGAGGAAATAGTTTCGTTCAGTAATACGCTTATGTGTTTTTCCATTATAAATTCACGCTTTCATTAAATAGATTTTCGGCTATGTCTGACATACTGTCTTTTGTAGAATCAAAGAAACTGTCCCAAGCAGATTGTGACCATATTTCAAGTCTGTCTCCGGTACCAATAATAACACATTCTTTTTGTAGATTCGCATACGACTGAAGTGGTAGAGAAACATTTATACGTCCCTGTTTATCTAATTCTACGTTTGTAGCACCTGACATAAAGAAACGATTAAAAACCCTCGCATCTTTATGAGTAAAAGGTAAGGAATTAAGCTTATTGGTAATTATTTCCCAATTATCTAAGGAATAGACAAAAAGGCAATTTTCAATCCCCCTCGTTATAATAAAAGATTTGCCTAATGCTTCACGAAATTTTGCTGGAATTATAATTCTTCCTTTTTCATCTATTGTATGATGATATTCTCCAATAAACATATTATCCCCCACTTTTCACCACTTTCAACCACTACCTATTTTAATATTATAAAAATATGTAAAAAAAGTAAAGAGTTTATCCCTACTTTTTTGTTAATTTACACTTTATTTACATCTTATATTTTATAGCAAATAAGTATTTAATACTTTAACTACATATTTCAGAAGCATCAGAATAAGTCTTTCCTTGTTCCGAATCAGAAGCAGCCAATAATTTAGGATTGATTGGTCTATTATCCGCTCCTTTTTCACCACAATATAGTTGATACCCATAGGTATATTTATTTCCTGATTTTACAATTTTAATCCAACTTTTATCAGTTAAACATGAAAGGTTATCTTCTGAATAATCTTTTATTAATCTTTTATCAATTAAATCTTCTAAAGTTACTACAGCACAACCATTTGTATTATTACCAAATAAATCATCATTGTATGAGTCACAGTATAATTTAGCACTATTTATCATGGCATCTCCATATGTTTCATACTTTTTATTTGCATTTTTGCTTATTAATCCTCTAATAAGAGGAATACTCAATCCCGTAATTATTCCTAATATAATCATTGCGACTAACAATTCTATTAAAGTAAATCCATTTATTTTTTTCATATTATCACCATCTTTAGTTTATAGCAATTAAATAAATAAGTCAAAAAAAAGTAGATATATTCTACTATATAGTGTCAAATTAAACTTCTTCTAGTAAAAGTATCTACATCTTTATTTATATAAACATCAATTGTACCTTTATTTACTATTTTTATAAATCCTAGACCACTTATTACTAAATCTTCATTATATTTCATTTCATAAGTAATCTTATTTTTATCACGACATTCATTATTATTTAAGAGATTTAATAGTCTTTTAACCTTAACATCATTAGATACAAATACTGTAAAACTATTTCTTTCTCCTTCAACATAATCTATTCTTACTAGGTCTTCAATAATAATTGATTGATTCTTACGTAATTGATATGTTCTTGGTTTAATTTCTTTTTTTGCTGATATTTTTTTTACCATTTTTTGATCTACTTGATTAAGTATCGAACCTACATCAATTAATCCTGGAGTATCTATTAAAGTTAAATAACTATTTATTTTAATATTAACAGTATTTAAGGTTGTAGATGGTAAGGGACTCATTGTTAACTCTTGAGTATTATCAGAATAATTTTTAATTAATTTATTAATTAAACTACTCTTTCCAGCATTAGTATGACCTACTACATAGACATTCTTAGTGGTTTGATGATGTTTTATTCTTTTTAATAAATAATCTATATTATAATTCTTATTAACTGAGATAACTATTATTTCTTCAAAATGAAGATTTTCCATATTAGATAAATATTTAATTATTTTTTCTTCTTTTACTGATTTTGGAAATACATCTTTTTTATTTAAAACTAAAATCATTTTATTAGGTAATAGATTACGTACTTCTTCTAGACTTTTTTCTAGATTTAATAAATCAGTAATATAAAGTACTAAATCTTTTGTTTCTCCCACTTTTTTTAATATTTCTAAGTATTCTTCATTAGATTTAGTTATACTTTGATATTCACCATAATTTTTCATTTTAAAACATCGTTGACAGATATTATTACTTAAATTAGTAGTATAACCTTCTAGGAGAACGTTCTCATCTTGTAAAAGAACTCCGCATCCTTCACATCTTTTTTCATTATTCATAATATTTTCCTCTTTCAAACAAACCTCTTTTTTCATATCTTTTAACTATCATTTTTTCTATCTTACGATTTAGTCCAGTTATTTTTAGATCCTTAGTACCTAATGGATCTACTAAGATAGTTTTTATTCTGAACCTATTACCGGCTAAAATATCAGTTACTATTTGATCACCTATCATACACATTTCTTTTTTCTTAAGATGGTATCTTTTCCTAATTATTATTAGACTTTTTATAGATGGTTTCATACTCCAAGATACACCATCTATACCTAATTCCTCTAAGTATGGTTTTAATCTACTTTTAGTATTATTAGAACTAATTACTATAAAGAAATCTTTTTTTAATTTTTTTAATAATTTTTTAGTCTCATCTGGACATTTTCTATGAGATATTAAACCTAGAGTATTATCTAAGTCAAATATTAGACAACGTATTCCTTCTTGGTATAATTTATCATAATCTATATCATGAATATTCTTACAATATATATTAGGTTTAAAAATTCCCATAATATCACTCCCAAAATATTATATATTATTTTTTAGAGTTTGTCTAATATATAGTTTTTATTCTTCATTCTTTTCTATTTTTTGAGAAGTATCATCAGTAAGATGAAGTTCATCTTCTGTATATAGTTTATTATTATATAAGATTAATTCATTGGAATTAGTTTTACTACGCAAGCGATTTACTACTGGGTCATAATATATTTCTACTTCAAGATTTTTCTCAGATGTTTGTATTTCTTCATTAACAATAGAATTCTCATCTATTTTTTCTTTTTTCTTCTTACCTGTATGAACTCTCTTAATATTATATTTATATAATCCTTCTTTATCATGACGTAGATAAAAAGTTATTTGAGCATTATCACTACGTACTCTAGTTAATTCATTCTCTTCTTCATCATATAAAGCGTATTCATAGTCTTTATCATGTTGCTTTGATACTTTTATACTGATAATAGAATTTATTTCATGACGATATTCTGGAGTAAAATAACCAGCTTTATTAGCATGATTAAATTGAACTAACATTTTACCGCTATTAAATGATATATTTTCTATTTCACCAAATATTATTTCTTTATAGTCGTAAGGAATATAATATATTGTTTGTTTTTCGCCTTCTAAATTATAGACATATATTAAATTTTCTTTTCTTTTTAATAAACCATCATATACTTTTTCATATTTATTTATTCTACCTGATTCATAACAGACATAATAGATATTT
Organism: uncultured Caryophanales bacterium; assembly: GCA_937897245.1. The sequence continues at coordinate 3,578 of CALCBO010000077.1, forward strand.
CCTTGGTAAACTGTTAATGATTGTTTGGTTAGATTTGTTTCTAATTTAAAAGTTCTAATAATATTAAAATCAGCATCTCTAATTTCAAATAAAGTTCCATCTTTTATTGTTCTAGCTAAAACATATTGATTATTTTCTTCATCATATCCTAGTCCATGATAATACTTGTTTAATTCAATAGTTCTAGTTAGTTCAAAACGATCTTCTGTTAAGTCTAGAAAATCAACTGATCTACCACTTAAGATAGCTAGTTCATTAGTTAATGAATTATAGGTAGCGTCATTAGAGTGTTTAAAGCCATATCTTTTAATAGGATTATCTGCTAATTCTACTTTTTTTAAAGTATTCTTATCAAAAAGTGAAATAGCTGTTATACCGTCAGAATCTTCATGTTCATTGATAAAAAGCGTAATTACATATTTATCAGTAGTGGCTCCACCTTGAACACTAGTATAGTTTTTTGGTTTATCAGCAGTTCTAATAGAATCAAGATCTAGTACAGTTAAATCACTCTTTGTTAAAGCATTTACATCTACTACTATCACAACGGATAGAATAAGCAATAGTTTTATTGTTTTTTTCATAATAAATTCCCCTCAATTGCTTTTTATTTTATCATTTTTTAATGATTTTTTAAATGTTTTTTTGCATTGAATTATGTAGAATTCTACATAAATGGAAAAAGAATGACTAGTCTAATTGCCATTCTTTAATTATTAACTCTTTGTGTAATCATTTCAGTTGCCATAGTTATTTGTTCAAAACGATAACCATTCTCTTTACCAAATTGAATTATTCTTTTTAAAGCATCTCTAGTATAAGGTTTAATATCATGCATTAAAACCATATTTACTCTATCATGTCTTAAGTTAGAAACAACATTATTATATATCATATCTGATGTCGGAGTACCACCAGCTGCATCTCCACTTGATAGATTCCAATCATAATATTTGAAGCCTCTGTTTTGAACTTCACTAGTTAAAGTAGTCATAATACCAGGAGAATACTTTCTACTTATTGTATTACTACTACCCCCAGGAAAACGTATTATTTTAGCTTCTTCTCCAGTTATATTTTTAACTCTTGTTTGTACTCTAGTTAAATCTTCAAAATAAGCATCTACTGATGAATATAAATAAGCATAATCATGAGTAGCAGTATGCAAAGCTACAGTATGACCTTCATCATGTTCTCTTTTTATTAATTCATCTGGTCCTTTATTCGTTACAAAGAATGTAGCTTTTACTCCTTCTTCTTTTAAAATATCTAAAATAATATTAGTAGTACCATCATTTGGTCCATCATCAAAAGTTAATGCCACCATTTTTTTATTTGGATCGATTTTACTTGTATAAATTTTGGCTGGAGAACTTAGAAAACCTAAAATAGTTTTCCCGTTTAAAGTGTATACTCCTCGGACTTTGTAATAAAAGTAGTTGTCAGGAGTGACGTTTTTGTCTGAATAAGATAGTTTTTTGGTTTCTCCGATTTTTGTATATTTTCCCTTGGAATTACGCTTGTAAATATAATATTTATCAGCTCGCGTAACTTTTTTCCAGGAAAGAGTAAAAGAAGAGGTTGTCTTTTTCTTTGCAGTTACCTTTGGCTTTTTAGGTACAATTTTAAAGGTAAAAGTCTTAGAGTTTTTGTAACCGTTTTTTTCGATACCTGTTACGGTAACCTTACCTGTTCCTATTTTTTTATTTGAGGAATATTTTACTGTGTAGTGGGTACCGTTTTTAAGGGTTGTTTTTCCGTTTTTTACCGTAACCTTAGGTTTAACAGCCTTGCCTGTATAAGAAACGGTTTTTGAAACGGTAATTTTGCAGCCTGAAATATCAACAGGCTTTTTGGTGATAAGTCCCAAAAGCAGGTGGTTGGTACTTACTGCAGAAACGCTCAGAGCAGGGGCAGCAGAAAATACCATAATAAGAGCGAAAAGAAAAGCGTATATTTTTGTTGTTCTTCTCATAGTGTATTTCTCCTTTCATAAAATACAGTTTGCATCTTAATTCTATTTTATTTTTTTAATTAA